>JBKJQC010000308.1:0-9162 GCA_046593995.1 Polyangiales bacterium | reverse complement strand
GTCGCCGGCTCCGTCGCGGGTGACGCTGCGCTCGCCGAAGCGTCACCCGCGACGGAGCCGGCGACCGCGCCGATAGCCGTGATCGCGCCACCGATCGAACCGCCCGCTCCCGCGCCGGCGCCTCCACCGCTGCCTCCATACCGAGGGAGCGCGACACTGGATCCGCGGCGCCTCTGGCTCGCTGCCGGTCCTACCATCGACGGGGCCGCGCTCCCTGGCGTGGCGATCGGGGTCGCGGCCCAACTTGGCATCGAGCTCGGTCGCGTGCGCCTCGCGGGGGGGTTCCTCGCGCTTCCCTCGCGCCGCACGACGGTCGAGAACGACACCGCCGGCGGCACCTTCTCGCTCTACGCCGGGTCCCTGCAGGGCTGCGCGCGAATCTTCGACTTCCTCGCTCCGTGCGCGGCGATCGAGGTCGGTCGGATCGCGGCGCGAGGGTTCGGCGTGCGCACGCCGGGCTCGGGCTCAGCGAGCTGGGCCGCAGCACTCGCGGGCGCAGCGGCCACTCTGCGGCGCGGTGGATGGGGCGGACGGCTGGAAGGATGGATCGTCTTTCCCCTCGCGGCGCCGGACTTCGTACTGAACGCGGTCGGGGTGGTGCACAGCCCGGGAATCGGGGCACGGGCCGTGCTCTCACTGGAGGTCACCTTTTTGTAAACGGATTCGCTCGCCGTCGGCCGACAAGGAGAGAGACTCGTGCGCGCACTGTCCCTCGCCGTCCAAGTCGAGCCCGCCGAGCGCGCCGCGCCTTCGGGTCTCACCTTTGCGCCGGTCTACGACGAAGCCTTCCCCTGGGTGTGGCGCGCCGCGCGTCGTCTCGGCGTGCATGCGTCCGCGCTCGACGACGTCACCCAGGAAGTGTTCGTCGTCGTCCACCGCAAGCTCCACACGTACGATGGTCGCGCGTCGCTCAAGAGCTGGATCTACGGGATCACGCTCCACGTCGTCCGCGATCGACGACGCAGCGCGAAGCGGCACCCCGAACACCCCGCAGCTGACGAGGAGCTCGCGCGGCTTCGCAGCGATCGACCGGATCCCCAAGCGGACGCGCTGCGGCGCGAGGCGTTCGCGACGATCCTACGCATCCTCGACGCGCTCCCCGACGAGCAGCGCGAGGTGTTCGTCCTCGCCGAGCTCGAGGAGCTGTCGGTACCCGAGATCGCGGAGGCGACCGCGGCCAACCTGAACACGATCTATTCGCGGCTCCGCGCGGCGCGCAAATCGTTCGAGGTCGAAGCGGCCCGATTGCGCGCGCGCGAGCGGTTCGTCGAGCGCTCAGTCGAGCGTTCGGTCGAGCCCTCTTTCGAAAAGGAGACGCGATGAGCGAGCTCGGTCCGGAAGGGCGCGCGCTGCTCCGCGCCGCGCATGGCGTCGACGACGACGAGATGCTCGCCGCGCGCGAGCGGCTGCGTGGACCGCTCGGGAAGCGCCTCGGCGCGGCCGCGATGGGCGTGACCACCGCAGCCGTGGCCACGACCGCGCACGCAGGTGGCGCGCTCGGCGTGGGGCTCGCCATGAAGGCGGTGATCGCGCTCGCCGCAATCGGTCTCGTCGTGGGGGGCGTGACGATGTCGCGTCGCCCGGTCGTGGTCGCGAACGCGCCGGCCGCGACGGCGACGCCCGAGCTCGAGGGCGTCGCGACATCGGCGCCGAGCGAAGTGACGATTCCCGTCGTCACGGCGCCGATCGCCACCGCGACGCCGGCGCTCGCACCGACCCCGACGCCGAAGGTCGTTGCGCCGAAGGTGGCGCCCCCATCCGTGAGCGCACCCGTTTCGCTCGAGGCCGAGATGTCCGCGCTTCGTCGCGTGAACGACGCGCTCGTCGTGGGCAACGCGACCCACGCGCTGGCGATCCTCGACGCGACCCCGTCGAGCGGCACCTTCGGCGAAGAACGCACGGGCCTGCGCCTCCTCGCGCAGTGCGCGCTCGGTGCGTCGGGCGCGCGCGACGCGGCCACGAAGTTCCTCGGCGCGCACCCCTCGTCGCCGCTCGGCGCGCGGCTCCGATCGACCTGTTCGATCCCTTGATCATTTTCGATCACGGATTCGCACCGCGTCGGCCGATACCACAGAGAGAGCGACGTCATCGCGACGCGCTACCCTTCGGAGGACTTCCCATGTCGAGCCGCGCCCGTTCTTTGCTTTTCACCGTCTCGCTCCTCGTCGCTGCCCCGCTACTCTTCGGCGCCAAAGGCGGCTGCGGCGGAGACGTCGTCATCGGCGACGACGAGTGCGCGAAGAGCGCGTGCGGCGGCATGCCCGAGATTGCCTGCGCGGACGGCTCGATCCCCTTCACGGGTCGCTGCCTCGCGAAGTCCGACGGCCAGTGCGGCTGGGAGCCGCGCACATGCCCCGGCGTGGCCGCGACGTGCGACGAGTGCGCGATCCCGGAGATCGGCTGCGCCAACGGCGGCCCGGGACCGTACCAAGGGTGCGAGCTGAAGGACGGGAAGTGCGTCGGGAAGTTCATCGGCTGCGCGGGCGATCCCTGCACCACCGAGATGTGCGGACCGGCGATCCGCTCGCCGAGCTACACCTGCGAGGACGGCACCCTCGGCGGCAACACCGGTCGTTGCCTACGCAACACCGATGGCAAGTGCGGCTGGCAAGTCATCGACTGCCCGCGCAAGTGCACCGACGCGGAGTGCGGCGCGCCGCCGCCGGTCGCCCCCTGCCCGGGCGGCACCGGCCCCACGGTCACCTGCGCGCGCAGAGCCGACGCGACGTGCGGATGGAACGTGGGCGAGTGCATGGCGACCGCGTGCGAGAAGGTGACGTCGCTCTCGCGCGCGTGCACCACCAAGGCCGACTGCACGTACGGCATCCATCAGATCAACTGCTGCGGCTCCGAGCAGGCGATGGGCTACGCGACGAGCGGCGCATCATCGTTCACCACGTTCGAGCCCGCGTGCCGCAACTCGTACCCGGGCTGCGGCTGCGCGCAGATGCCGACGGTCGACGACTCCGGCAAGACCGGCAGCGAGTTCGCGGTCGACTGCGTGTCGGGCGTGTGCACGACGACCGCGACGAAGGGGATCTGAAACCGGATGCTCTAGGATCCGGCGCGCATGATCAAAGTCAGCGCCTTTCGGTGGGTTCCCCCTTTCGCACAAGGCCTCGTGCGTGATCTCCGCGTGCGCTGGGCGCTCGAGGAGGCCGGGGTGCCGTACGAGGCGCATCTCCTCACGCTCGGGGATCATGAGACCGAGAGCTACCGCGCGCTGCAGCCGTTCGGTCAGGTGCCGGCGCTCGAGACGGACGACTTCACGATCTTCGAGTCGGGCGCCATCGTCACGCACCTCGCCGAGCATTCCCCCGCGCTGATGCCCACCGAGGAGCGCGGACGTGCGCTCGTGAAGACGTGGATGTTCGCGGCGCTCAACACGGTGGAGCCGCCGATCTCGATGCTCAACGTGATCGACCTCGCAGATCCGGAGGTCCGCGAGGGGACGGCGAAGCTGCGCGAGGCCGTGCTGGAGAGGATCGGTACGCGACTCGACGCCGTCGCGAAGTTCCTCGGCGACCGCGAGCACCTCGTCGAGGAGCGCTTCACGGCGGCGGATCTCCTGATGGTGTCGGTGCTCCGCGTCCTCCGCACGACCGATTGCGTCGCGAAGCGGCCGACCCTCGAGGCGTACAAGCTGCGCGGCGAGGCGAGGCCCGCGTTCCAGAGAGCGTTGATCGCACAAATGGAGACCTTCGCCGCGAACGCGCCGCCGAAGTCCTGAGATCGCGCGCGCAATCGTGCGCGTAACGCGGCGTCGGGAAGACCGACGCTGCGGCGATCTCTGCGCGCCGTGGACAAGCGGGTTGAAGCCGCGGCGCGGGCGGGAGAACCTCCGTCCGTGAGCCCCCAGCAGCACGGCAGCGCCGTCCCGATCGCGCCGGAGGATCTCCAGCTCGCGGGGCTCCAAGGCACGAGCATCCACACCGCGGACGCGATCTACCGACTCGAGCGATCGATCGGCGTCGGCTCGATGGCCGCGGCTTTTTTCGCCACGCGCTCCGGTGCGAACGGTGAGATCCCGGTCGTCGTGAAGGTGACGCTGCCCGGGTTCCTCCGCGCCGCGGGTCCGGCGGCGGGACTCGCCTTGCGCAAAGAAGCCGTCGCGCTCGGGCGGCTCAACGCCGTGGTGCCGCCGAACCCCTTCGTCGTGCGGTACATCGACGTCGGCGAGGTGATGATCGAGAGCGGTCGCGCGCGCACCGAGCTCCCGTGGATCGCCATCGAGTGGGTGCACGGCGGCGCCGAGGGGACGACGCTCACGGCGCGCGTCGAGCACGCGGTCACGAACACAGGCGTGGCCTTCGATCCGCGTCGCGCCGAACGCGCGATCCAATGCCTGACGATGGGCCTCTCGGCGATCCACTCGCTCTCGATCGTCCATCGCGATCTCAAGCCGGACAACGTGCTCTGCTGCGGCAGCGGGTCCGACGAGGTGCTCAAGATCGCCGACTTCGGCATCGCGCGCGCGGGCGGCATGAAGGAGACCTTCGGCATCGCCACGCTCGGCACGCTCGGGTACGCGCCGCCGGAGCAGAACGGCGTCGACCCGAAGAAGCTCGGGCCGTGGAGCGACGTCTATGCGCTCGCGGCGGTCATCTACTACCTGCTCACCGGGCGCGAGTACTTCAAGATCTCCGATCCGCTCGCTGCGTTCCGTGGAGATCTGCGACCGCAGACGCGGACGCCGCTCGCCGAGAGCCCCGGGCTCCACCCCGAGCTCCGCGCACGCACCGCGGTGTGCGCCGCGCTCGATCGCGTGTTCGCCGAGGCGACTGCGGCCGCGATCGAGACTCGTCCGCAGACCGCGGAGCTCCTCGCCTTCCGCGTCCTCGGCGCGCTGCGGCTCGAGATGCGCGCGCGTCGGCCGTCGATGGTGCTGATGAAGGCCCCGCCCACGCAGCACACCCCCGAGCTGAGCGGCTGGCGCTGGTCGCTCGCGGGGCGCCCGATGACGAACCTCGTCGTGCGCAGCGTCGCGTGGAACGGCGACGGCCGCGCGCTCGCGGCGACGGATCGCGGGCTCGCGTTCTGGAACGGCACCGAGTGGGCCGAGGTGACGACGCGCGGCTACGCGCACCAACACGGGATCCGCTTCGTGCGCAAGCTCCCCGCGGGCCAGTGGCTCATCGGCGGCGACGGCGCCACCATCGCACGCTTCGACGGCTCGAAGATCGTCGACGTCGTCGAAGGGCCCGAGACGCACCTCGTCACGCAGCACGCGAGCGGCGACCTCGATGACCTCGCGGTGTTCTGCTTCGACGATCCGAGCGGGCCCCCTTCCCTCTACTGCCTGTGCGGCGGCCGCTGGCTCGAGCCACTCGTGCTCGAGGGTGTGGACGTCGTCACCTCGATCGCGCGCATCGCCGACGAAGCCTGGCTCGTGTGCGGCCGCGCCTCCGACGGACACGCGTACCTCGCCGTCTACAAACCGCTCCGCTTCCGCATCCAGCGCCTCGCGGTCGACCAAGTGCGCACCTTCCTCGCGGCCGCAGGCGATCCGCAGCGTGAGCTCGGCCTCGCGTGCGGCATCGACGGCCGCGTGGCGTGGATCCAGAGCGGCGTCGTGAGCGCGACCTCGACGGTCCACGAACGCCGCGCGCTCTCGTCGGCCGCGATCGATCCCACGGGACGCGTCTGGTTCGCGAGCGCCGGCGCGATCTGGACGGGCGTGACCGCCGGGACCGAGCAGCTTGCGTTCATGGAGCGCTCGTTCCAGACCCCCTTCGCCGCGCTGCAGGCGAACGACGGCGCGCTCTTCGCGATGACGGTGGACGGCGGCGTGGTCGAGGGGCGGCAGGAGCGCGGGTAGGGCGGGTCGCGACGCGTGGATGCGCCGGCGCGGCGAACGTGGAAAGATCGGCTGGTGAGCGCGGCGTCTCCCTCCTTCACGAGCTTCGAGAGACCAAGATCGTGCGGAAGAACGGCAAGTCACTCGGTGAGGCCGTGACGAACAATCGAGCTCGATGTCGACCGGCGCGGGGAAGAGGCCCCTCGTGCGGTCGCACACCGTTTCGAGCACCGACTTCGGCAGCGTGGCCGCGAGCAGATCCGCGATCGACGACACGTCTCCGCGACACGCGTCGACGAGCGAAGACCAGCGCGCGCGGGCGACCTTGCCGTTCGTCACGCTCGACCACGACCGACTACCGAGACACGGCGAGCGCGTCGGACCCCGACGGCAGAGCGCGCGCCAGGGCCTCGCGCAGCGGATGGGGTGCTACAATGCAGCGTTCGGATGAGCATCAGCACACCGCCGCCGCGGTTGTTCGTCATCCCTGCGAAGGACGCGCCTCTCGCGGTCGTCATCCGCAGGGGCCCGGCCGCGTGGACCCGGCTCACGCTGTGGGAGACGCGGGGCGACACCTTCACGCCCGGCGCGTGGTTTCGCGGACGCATCTACGAGGAGAAGTGTGATCTCTCCCCCGACGGGAAGCTGTTCGTCTATGCCGCGCATCAGGGGCGACGCGTGACTACGAGCTTTACCGACTCGTGGACCGCAGTGAGCCGCCCGCCGTGGCTGCACGCACTCGCGCTCTGGCCGATGGGCACGACCTACGGCGGCGGAGGTCGCTTCACCGGCCCTCGCAGTTTGCTCCTCCGCGGCGTGAGCGCGGCGCACCCCAAGCACCCTCCGCTCGGGCTCGAGGTGAAGAACGGACCGGCCGAGGTGCACGCGTCGACGAACGAGGTCGCGGACGCCGAGTGGTCCGGCCGCGATTGCGACGGGCGTCTCGTGTTCACGCGCGCAGGACGCGTCTATCTGCGCGCGCGGGGCGGCGACGTCGAGCTCGCGGACTTCACGGCGGAGCGCCCCGATCCGACCCCAGCCCCGGACTGGGCGAAGCGACCGCTCGGCAGGGAGGGCGACGCTGTCAGACCGCGAGCACGTGGTCAGACGGGAAATACTGTCGCAGTCGTTCGGGGTCGTCGAAGTCGGACGTGAGCACGACGTCTTAGCCATGCGCTGTTGCAGGACGCCCGCCGCGCTCGTTGCGCAACGCTGACCGAACGCGCGTGCACGAGGTGCGTCACGAGCATCGCGTGCAGATCGTCGATCGCGCCGACGCTCTGATGACCGTGCGCGCATCGGCGCGTGTAGGCTCGGGGCACCATGCAATGTCCCCAGTGCGGTGCAGCGATCGCGGGTTCCTTCTGCGAGCAGTGTGGCGCGCCCGCGCCGCGCGCTGCGCTCTGTCGGCCGAGCGGTGACGCGCTCGTCGTCGTCGTCGACGGCGGCGGTGAAGGGACGGCGGTCACGGTCGATCCCGGGGACGGCTTCGTCGGTCTTCTCAACGGCGACATCACCGTAATCTTCGAGCCCGGGAGGCACGTGCTCCCTCGGCCGTGCGACATCGGCGTGTTCGTACGGCGCGCGCGGACTCCCGTGCGCGTCACGCACCAGACACGGCTGCGGCAGCGCGGTCAGGCGGCGGACGCGCGCATCTTCGGCGCGGCTTCGTTCGCGGTCGACGATCCTGGGAAGCTCGTCGCCTCGATGGAGGACGTCGCCGCGCTCGCCGACGGCGCGCTCGAGGGGCAGCTCGCCGAGAGCGTCGGGCAGCGCGTCGCGGAGTCGATCTCGGAGGCGCTCGCGAGTGGCGAGGCGAGGCTCGAATCGCTCGCCGAGCAGCTCGCCGCGATCCTGCCCTGGGCCGCGAACCAATGGGCGCTCCTCGGCACGCGGATCGACGTCTCCGGTCTCTCGATCTCGCTCTCGCCGCTCGAGGCCGACGAGGGCGAGGAGGACGAGGACGACGGCGCAGCTGGGATCCTCGCGCCGGGCGCGCGCGTCGTGATCGCGCTCGACGACGGCCGACGGGTTCCGGTGATCGTCGAGCGACTCGGCTATCTCGTGAGACTGCCGGACGGCGAGCAGGCGTGGGTGGCCGCGGAGGTGCTCGAGCAGCCCGACGACGCGTGAGCGCCGGCTACTTCTTCACCATCTCGATCATGTGATCGATCACCTTGGTGTGCTCGTGCTGCGGGCTGAACATGATGATCTCGGCGTCGGCCTCCACCAGCACGTTGTGCCCGGGCGGCCAGTAGAAGAGGTCGTGGGTCTTCACCGTCTCCTTCGCGCCCTTCGCGTCGGTGGTGGTGATCTGCCCCTTCAAGACGTAGCCCCAGTGCGGGCAGTCACAGACCGTTCCCGGCAGTCCTTCGAAGAGCGGACGGGTGTCGACGCCGGCGGCGAGCGTGAAATACTCGCCGCTGATCTTGTCGAAGCCCTTCACGCTGCCGAAGTCGTAGCGCTGGCGGATCACGGCGCCGGGGATCTCCATCCGAACGTCCACTTCGTCTTTGGTGACGTGCATGTGACTTCCTTTCGTGTGACGTTGACTGCTCACTTGCGGATGGCGCGCGTGATCACGTACGCGCGCGGCTGGTCGAAGCCGAGGGGGCTCGCGAACGTCTCGTGCCACGCGATCATCGCGCGCTTGAACTCTTCGCGTTTCCCGTCGTCGAGGCTCTCCGCGAGTGACTTCGCGGGGCCGTAGTGATTGACCCACAGGTTCCAGGCCTGCTCACCGGAGCCGTATCGATAGTGGTTCGTGCCGGTCTCGAACGCGAGGTCGAAGCTCCCGCCGAGGAGCTCCTCGATGCGCTCGGTCTTCCCCCACGCGAAGGGCGAATGCGGGGGCGGCTGCGGGGGCGGCGGCATGAACTTCTTCATGACGCCGAACATGTTCGCGACGTTGCTGTCGTCCTTCCACGTCGCGAGCACGACGCGCCCGCTGCGCCGCACGACGCGCGCGAGCTCCGACGCTGCGGCCTCCGGCTTCGACGCGAACATCACCCCGAAGGTCGAGACGATCGCGTCGAGCGCGCCGTCCTCGAAGGGGAGCTGCTCGGCGTCACCGTGGCGATACTCGATGGGGAGCTCGAGCGTCGCCGCGGTTTCGCGGGCGTACGCGAGCATCTGCTCGGCGATGTCGACGCCGGTGACGATGGTTCCGGGGAAGCGCTGCGCGACGATGCGCGACGCCCAACCGGTGCCGGTGGCGAGGTCGAGGATGCGCTCGCCGGATGTGGGCTGCAGTCGCTCGACTGCGTGCTCGATCGCGTCGGCGATGCTGCGACTGATCTGGTCGTAGCGGCCGCGCGGGGCGTTCCAGACGGAGCGCGCCTTTTCGTTGTGGGGCTGGATGGAAC
>JBKJQC010000082.1:0-2790 GCA_046593995.1 Polyangiales bacterium | reverse complement strand
CTCGACGTCACGCTCACCGGCACCTTCCGGATGATGCGGGCGGCGCTGCGTCACATGATCCCGCGCCAGCGCGGCGCGATCGTCAACAACGCCTCGGTGCTGGCCTGGCGCGCCCAGGCCGGGCAGTCGCACTACGCCGCCGCCAAAGCTGGAGTCATGGCGCTCACCCGCTGCGCCGCGATGGAGGCGGCCCCGGCGAACGTACGCATCAACGCGGTCGCGCCGTCGCTCGCGATGCACCCCTTCCTCGAGAAGGTCGCCTCGCGCGAGCTCCTCGACGAGCTCCGCACCCGCGAAGCCTTCGGTCGCGCCGCCGAGCCGTGGGAGGTCGCGAACGTGATCGTCTTCCTCGCCTCGGATCTCGCGTCCTACATGACCGGCGAAATCGTCTCGGCCTCCAGCCAACATCCGTGAACGAGATGAACACGGAGGCACGGAGACACGGAGGTTCGAGCAGTGCTGCCGCGCGCTTCGCACCGCGCCTCGCCGCTCATGTCTCGAGAGGGCGTGAAAGCAGGCACGGCAAAGGAACCGAGCACGCAGCCATCGGCAGACCTCATGAACCTCCGTGCCTCCGTGCCTCCGTGTTCAATCTTCTCGTTTGCAGGTGAAAGATGGTCGACAAGGCTGCTGAGGGAACCGTGGGGGTGCCGTTCGTGCTCGATGTCGAGCGCGGGAAGGTGCGCGAGTTCGCGCGCGCCGTGCGGAGCGACGATCCGGCGTATCTCGCGGGTGAGCATCCCGTGATCCCGCCGACGTTCCTCACCACGTCGTTCTTCTGGGAGGAGCACGTCGAGGGCGCGAACCCTTGGCACCAGGTGAAGATGGATCAGAAGCGCGGCATGCACGCCGAGCAGGAGTACGTGTTCCACGGTCCTCCGCCGCGCGCCGGCACGCGGCTGCATTGCCGTTCGCGCATCGAATCGATCTACGAGAAGGAAGGGCGTCGCGGCGGGACGATGACGTTCGCCGTGATGGTCACCGAGTTTCGCGACGATGCGGGCAGGCTCGTCGCCGAGGCGCGCATGACCGGCGTCGAGACGGCACGTTCTCCCGAGAACAAGGGCGAGAACAAGGGCGAGAACAAGAGCGAGGCGAAGTGATGCGTTGGGAAGATCTCTCGGAAGGTGTCGCGCGCGAGGCGATGGTCGTCGGTCCGGTCACGCGCACCGATCTCGTGCGCTATCAGGGCGCATCGGGGGACATGAACCCGATCCACCACGACGAGACCTTCGCGCGTGCGGCCGGCTTCGAGGCGCCGCTCGCCGTCGGGATGTTCCACGCGGGCGTGCTCTCGACCTACGCGACGGCGTGGCTCGGCGCGGAGAACGTGCGCGGCTTTCGCTGTCGATGGAAGGAGCAGGTCTGGCCCGGCGACACGCTGACCTTCACCGGGCGCGTGGCGAAGAAGTACGAGCAAGACTGCGAGCGCCGCGTCGAGCTCGAGCTGCTGTGCACGAAGCAGGACGGTGGCGTGGCCGTGCAGGCGTGGGCGACGTTCGTCGTGCCCTGAAGCGTCCGCCGGCGCCTGCCACCGTGACGGTCTGCGATACGCCATTTCCTGGCGAAAGACGACGCCCACGTTCCGCGAGGTTCGAAGCGAATGCGCGCCGCCGCGCGCGCCTGTAAGCTCCGGGCAAACGGGGAAGTATCGATAATGGCGAGTGATCACTTCTTCGGGACAGTTCTGCGCACCGTCGCGATGGCGACCTTGTTGATCGGCTGCGGCGTCAGGTCGCCCGGCGACGCCGACGCGGTGGAGCCCGTCGACGCGGGCAGAGCAGCCGCTCCTGCGAGCGTCGAGTCACGCTCGCCCATCGTGTCGCGCATCAGCGCTCTCTCGGGGCACGAGCCGCGACTGACGGCGCTCCTCGACGCGGCGCGATTCGGTCTCGTCGCGGGCCGCGAGGGCCTCGAGTCGCCCGGCTACCGCGCGAGCTCGATCCACGACGAGGACATGCTCGCCGCACTGCTCCCGAAGAGCGCCGCGGGGGTCGCCGAGGTCTCCGTGAGTCGCTTCGCGCGCTTGACCGCACGCGTCCAGGCCGTGGGCGCGCGCGACGTGCCGTTCCAGCTCGAGGAAGGGCGCGCCGTCTACCGCGACGCCTACGCGTCGACCGACCTCGTCGTCCTCACGACGGCGCTCGTGTACGAGAGCTTGCTCGTCCTCCGCGATGCAGCTGCGCCGACGGAGTTCGCGTGGCGCATCGAGCTCGCGAGCGGGTTGCGACTGATCGACGAGCCGGGTGGGAGCCTCGTCTTCGTCGACGCACAGAACGAAGCGCGCCTCCGCATCCCCGTCCCCTTCGCCGTCGATGCGGCGGGTGTACGGCGCGACGCGCAGATGCAGTTCGACGGCGGGAGGCTCGTCGTTCGCCTCGATCGCGCGGGGCTCGCGTACCCGATCCTGCTCGATCCTGCGATCGAGACCGCGGTGTGGACGAACCGGAAGAGCGCGAGCAACGCTGACACGTACGTCGGTGACAATGGTTCGACCGGGTGCAGCGCCAGCTGCAATCCCTCGGCTTCACGTGCACCGGCGGCGCGTCCGGCTCGAGCATGGCGTACAGCATCTCCCTCGGTCGCGTCATCGCGATCGGCGGGGACACCGACAATCCCTGCAAGTACACCGCTATCAACAACTGGAAGACGTGGGACTCGGTGCTCGGCACCTGGGTGAAGGGGCCGGGCTCGTTCGCGCCGCCGGCGACGCTCACGGGGCGTACGCGGTCGGCGATGTCCACGGCCGGCGCGACGGACGTCTTCGTCTTCGGCGGCCTGATCATCAAC
>JBKJQC010000055.1:0-6673 GCA_046593995.1 Polyangiales bacterium | reverse complement strand
TCGGTGCGATCGCCGGCGAGACGTGGCTGGGTGCGCGCGGCAGCACTTCACGGACCTCCGTGCCTCCGCGCCTCCGTGTTCAATCCGAGCGTTCGAGAATCACGCTCGGTCATTTAGCGGCGGACCTTGATGCGCTTCACGGTGTCCTGCTTCATGTCGCCGCCGAAGCTCTTCTGGAACGAGTCCTTGTTCCACAGCTCGATCTCGATCGTGTAGCCGGCGTAGACCCACGTGACGATGTCGAACTCGTAGCCGCTCGGCTTGCGCGAGACCGGCGTGCCCCACTCGTCGATGCAGCGGGAGTAGGGCTCGGCGAGCGCGACGCCGAGGACCTGGCCGCGGAACTTCCCGTTGTTCATGTACGTGCCGGTCACCGCTACGACGATGCCGTTCTGATAGTCGACGGAGACGCCCTGCTCGGCGAACGAGTCGAAGTCGGCGCCGGTGAAGGTCGGCTTCCCGAAGCTCTGGCGCACGGCGTCGCGCGCGGTACCGATCGCGACCGGGAGCGTCTGGGTGGGCTTGAGCGCCTGGGTGCTCGCCGGCGCGGTCGGTGCGACGGCGTAGGCTGCGCCGCCCGACGCGGGAGGGTTCCCGTTCGCCTGGTTACCGCTCGGCGGCGGCACCGTCTTCTTCGCGGACTCGATGATCTCGTTGAAGAGCTGCTGGCACTGCTCGAGAGTTCCCCAGCCCTTGCAGCCGATGAGGATCTTCCCGCCGTCCCGCACTATGCGGATGTCTTTGCCGTCGCAGTCGGCGACGACCGCCGCGCCGTTCTCCTGCACCTTGCAACCGTGGATGCGCGCGGCCTTGCCGAAGAGCGGCACGAATGCTTTCGCGTCTTCGTCGCTCACCACGCGCTTCCAACCGACGATGTCGCCGGCGTCGCCGCTCCCCTCCTCGCCGCCGCCCTTCTTGCGCTTCTTCTTCTTGGAGATGAAATCGTCGTCGTCCTCTTCGCTCTGCGCCGAGTGCGCGCTCCGATCGCGACGCGACGGACCGCATGCGAAGAGCGAGAGCGAGACGAGCGACACGACGGCGACGACGAAGCGCATGGGAGGAGGATATCCCGGTCACAGCGCGAAGCGCGACTTGGCGAACTTCGTCCGCGCGAGCGGCGGGGCCTCCTTGGTGGTGGTGACGAGCAGGGCGTCGAGCGAGGTCCCGAGCGCGCGCGCCAGGCGATGCGCGACCCACAGCGAGAGACCGACCTCGCCACGCTCGAGGCAGGCGAGGTAGTTCGAGGAGAGACCGGCCCGCTCGGCGAGCTCTACCTGCGTCCAGGTCCGGACCTTTCGCGCCGCGCGCACCGCGGCCCCGACGTCGGCGTGGAACTCGTCTTCGCGATCGCTCGCCGGATCACGCGTCGGCGCGTGCATTCCCGAGCGTAAAGAGCGCTCCCGAGCAGGCGCCTTCTTCTTCGTGGCCACGACAGAGGAATAGCGTCAGAAGATGCCGCCGAGCGAGAGGACACCGCCGTGCGTGTGGCCGCTGCGGTCGGTGAGGGCGATCGGCGCGATCTGCGTGATCCCGGCCTTTGCCGTCTTCTCCTCGAGATCCTCTCGGTGAGGGGTGGTGGCGAGGTCGATGATCCCGAGCGTGATCGGCGCGGCGAACCCGAGGAGGAACGGCCCCTGCCACTTCGTGTCCGAGTCGCTGCCCCAGTTGATCAGCGCGGCGCTCGTGACGGCGGCAGCGCGCAGGCCCGTGTAGATCAGCCCTTTGGTCGTGTCGCCGACCACGAAGCGCGGGACGCTCGGTACGATCGACACGATCACCGCATAGGTCACGAGCGACGCGCGCGAGGTACCGCAGGCGCTGTTGTCCTCGTAGTACGTGTTCGACCTGTAGTCGAACCGCGACTGACCGCAGCGGTCGTTCTCGCGGCCCCATTGCACGAGGTAGTAGATGCCCGAGACGGCGGTGCCGACGCCGAACCCGACCGCCGAGGCGATGAGCGCGCCCGTGCGATCGGGATCGCGCGCGTAGCGCGGTGCCGGCTGGTAGTAGGGCTGCTGCTGCGGCGGCGGGCCGTAGTAGGGCTGATAGGGCGCGAGCTGCGGACACGGGGCGCCGGTCGGCGTCACGAGCGTGGGCTGCCCGGCGACGACGACGGTCGAGCACCCCGACGCAGTGACCTGACCTCCACCCGGTGTCGGGGCGACCACGGTCACCCCACCGCTGCCGGGGGGGGCCTGCACCGTCGTCGATCCCGGCGTGCCGGGAGGCGTCGGCTGCGGCAACGACTGTTGCTGCGGGCGATCGTCGGCGACGGCGCGCCCTTCGGCGGCGAGCGACGCGACGAGCGCGAGGCCCGCGAGGCCCATCTCGAACGGGCGAGCGGACGGGCGAGCGAGCGAGCGAAGGGGCGAGGAGCGGTGAGGCCTCATGAGAATCGGCATCGCATGAACAAGAATCGCGCCAATCGTGAATTCACGCGAATGCCGAGCGTTTCCCGGCGTACGGGTGGTGCAGCTGCCTCGGCTGTGACTGGGCGTTCTCACCACGGATGGCACACCCTTCCGAGCCGCACTTCTTGCTGACCGTTCGTCGCCGCGCCACAACGCAGCTCCTGTGACGCCCCCCTTCGCAGCGCGCCGCGAGCGCCTGGTGCAGTCGATCGGACCTCGGACGGCCGCGGTGTTCGTCGCGACGCCCACGGCCATCCGCAACAACGACGTCGAGCACGACTACCGTCAGGACTCGGACGTCTTCTATCTCACGGGCTTCGACGAGCCCGACGCGGTCGTCGTGCTCACGCCCAACGGATCGATCAAGGATCCGTCGGCCCCGCCCGATGGTCCGCCGAAGACGATCCCCGTGCGCACCGTGATGTTCGTGCGGCCGCGCGACCCCGAGCGCGAGATCTGGGACGGCTATCGCGCCGGCGTCGAAGGCGCGAAGACCCAGTTCGGCGCCGACGTCGCGTTCCCGATCGACGAGCTCTCGCGCCGACTCCCCGAGCTCCTCTCGGGTCACGAGGCGGTCGTCTATCGCTGGGGCAACAAGGCGTTCGACGACCGACTCTTCGCCGCGATCTCGATGGCGCGTCGCAGCTCTGGTCGCAATGGGATGGCCGCGCCCACGCGGATCGTCGATCCCGTCGAGGTGCTCTACGAGCACCGGCTCCGCAAGTCGAACGACGAAGTCGAGACCATGCGGCGCGCGTGCGCGATCACCACCGAGGCGCACCAGCGCGCGATGGCCGCGGCCGCGCCCGGCAAGTACGAGTACGAGCTCGAGGCGATCCTGCTCGAGACGTTCCGCAAGGCAGGCGCCGAGCGCGCGGCGTACGGCTCGATCGTCGGCAGCGGTCCGAACGCGACGGTGCTCCACTACCGAAGGAACGACCGCAAGCTCGAGGACGGTGATCTCGTCCTGATCGATGCCGGCTGCGAGTACGGCTACTATGCGAGCGACGTCACCCGTACCTTCCCCGCGAACGGCAAGTTCACCGACGTGCAGCGCGCCGTCTACGAGACCGTCCTCGACGCGCAGCTCGCTGCCATCGCCATGGTGAAGCCGGGCGTCACACAGGGCGACATCCACCAGAAGGCGGTCGAGGTCCTGACCGCGGGTCTGGTGAAGCTCGGCGTCCTCGAGGGCAACCTCGAGAAGCTCGTCGAGGACGAAGCGTTCAAGCCCTACTACATGCACAAGACCGGGCACTGGCTCGGCATGGACGTCCACGACGTCGGTGCCTACTTCGTCAAGGCCGAGGCCGGGGCCGACGGCAAGATGAGCCAGCGACCGCTCGAGCCAGGTATGGTCATCACGATCGAACCCGGACTCTACTTCGGCATCGGAGCAGAAAAGGCGCCGGCGAAGTATCGCGGCATCGGCGTCCGCATCGAGGATGACATCCTCGTGACCGAGACCGGTTACGAGAACCTCACGCAAGCGATCCCGAAGACGGTCGCCGAGGTCGAGAAGGCCTGCACGGGTTAGCATCTCACGCTCGAGACGCGGGGAAGCGGGGGGGCATGCAGGGGGCAGTCAAGAACAGTGACAATCGCGAGGCTTCGGGGGTCCAGGCCCGCCTGGCGCCGATGGTGCTCGCCCGGACGCTGTTCGCGTACCGGCAAGCCGCGAAGGACCAGTGGGGAAACGAAGGCCTCGCTGCGATCACCGCCGAGATCTCCGAAGACGCGCGCGAGTCGCTGCAGCTTCGTGACGACGACGGCT
Organism: Polyangiales bacterium; assembly: GCA_046593995.1. Classification (GTDB taxonomy): domain Bacteria; phylum Myxococcota_A; class Polyangia; order Polyangiales; family JADJMO01; genus JALHOE01. The sequence continues at coordinate 2,488 of JBKJQC010000055.1, read as the reverse complement.
GGCTCCCCGAGTCGTACGTCGTGCAGTTCTGCGAGGCGATGTGGAACGGCCCCGCCGCGCGTGACGAGCGCTCGTTCCGCGAGGTCTGCGGACGCATGGTCGATCTCGGCTTCGGGCGCGCCCGCAAGCTGCTCCTCTCCGTCGCGACCCCCCACGGTCTCCTGAGACGCGCCGGCGATCTCTGGCGTGAGGAGCTGAGCAATGGTCGGCTCGTCGCGTACGGGACGGGCGATACGGCTGGCGTGCTCACGCTCCACGATCACCGCTGGACCGAGTCACCCGTGATGCGCCTCGCGCTCTCCGAGAGCTTTCGCCACGCCGTGTCGCTCACCGGCGCGAAGGGCGTCGTCGATCGCCACGCGCAGAACGACTCGGGCGCGCTCGTCGTGCACCTCGTGTGGCGCTGACCTTCGGCTATCCTCACGCGATCTTGTCGCCCACCAAGATTACAAACAGGGAGTCGGGGAGACGGGGAGACTTTTCGGTTGGAAGCCGCGAGCGGCAGATCCCGAGATCTCCCTCGGAGCTCCTCGTCTCCCCGGCTCCCTGTTCTCTCGTGCGGACGGCGGTGGTCGCGTTTGCGGCGCTGCTCGCCAGCGCCTCGGCGACGGCGTCGGCGGCTCCGATCATCCTCGACGGCGACGTCCCCGAGGGCGGGCCGGATCACTTCTTCGTGCCCTTCGAGGTCCCCGCCGGCACCGTCGAGATCGAGGTGAAGCACGACGACCTCTCCGAGAAGAACATCCTCGACTGGGGTCTCGACGACGCGACCGGCTTCCGCGGTTGGGGCGGCGGCAACAGCGAGCCTGCGGTCGTCGGGGTCGACGCGGCGTCGCGCAGCTACGTGCCGGGGCCGATCGCGCCGGGCACGTGGAAGGTCGTCGTAGGCAAGGCGAAGATCCTCGAGAAGCCGGCGAAGTACCACCTCGAGATCGACCTCCGGACCACGCCGACGCTCGCGAAGCAGATACGAAAGCCCTACGTCGCGCCGGTGCTCGAATCGACGGCGCGCTGGTACGCCGGCGACTTCCACGTGCACTCGCGCGAGAGCGGCGACGCCACGGCCACGTTCGAGCAGATCACCACGTTCGCGAAGAGCGTCGGCTTGGACTTCGTCGAGATCAGCGATCACAACGTCGTCACCCAGACGGACTTCTTCGCCGACGCCCAGGCAAACAGCAAGGTGCTGCTGGTCCCCGGCATCGAGTACACCACGTACGCTGGCCACGCGAACGCGATCGGATCGACGAAGTGGCTCGATCACCGCATCGGTCTTTCGGGCACGATCGACGCCGCGATCCAGGCGACGCACCAGCAAGGTGGGCTCTTCGCGATCAACCACCCGATGCTCGATCTCGGCAACGAGTGCATCGGCTGCGCGTGGAAGCACGAGCTCAGCGAGCGCATCGACGCGATCGAGATCGAGACCGGCGGCTACGAGCCGGTCGGCTTCCTCTTCTTCAACCTCGCGATCGGCTTCTGGGAGAAAGAGCTCGCGAAGGGCGCGCACGTCGCGGCCATCGGAGGCAGCGACGATCACCGCGGAGGAGCGCCGGCGAGCGGGACGCAGAGCCCGATCGCGAGCCCGACCACGATGGTGTTCGCGCGCGAGCTCTCCGCCGCGGCGATCTTCGAGGGGATCAAGAACGGGCGCACGGTCGTGAAGCTGCAGTCGCCGGCCGATCCGATGGTCGAGATGACGACCGACGTCACGCCCGCAGGCGACACCGTCGCCGACACGTACGTCGCCATCAAGCTGCGCGTCACCGGCGCGAAGGGTCAGGCCGTGCGGCTCGTGAAGAACGGGACGCGCCTGGACGAGATCGACGTGACGAACGACGCGTTCGAGACGACCGCGATCTTCGACGCTCCGAAGACGGGTGAGGACCGCTATCGCGCAGAGGTCGTCGTCGACGGGAAGCCGCGCACCGTGACGAGCCACGTGTTCGTGAAATACGCGGCCACGGGTCGCACGAAGCCGCTGCCTGCGGATGCGAGCGAGGCCGACTCGAAGGGCTGCGGCTGCGGGGTGGCGACGACGCAGAGCGGTATCGGACTCGCAGCGCTTGCGCTCGCGCTCGCCTATCTTCGTCGTCGCTCGCGGTAGTTACCGCTATTTGGCCTGGCTGGCGCATGTAACGCGATGCGTTACCATGGATGCCACGATGCAGCAGCAGGTCGGCGAAGTTCGGAAGCTCACGGCTCTCGTCGAAGTCAGCCAGGCATTGTCGAACGCGCTCGCGTTCGAGCAGGGCCTCCATCGCGTCCTCGAGATCCTCGAGAAGCACCACGGCGTCATCCGCAGCGCGGTCTCGCTCTTGCGCGACGACGGCGAGATCGCGATCGAGGCGTCGTACGGGCTCACGCCCGAGGGGCAGCGCGCGCGCTACAGGATCGGCGAAGGCATCACCGGCAAGGTGGTCGCCACCGGGAAGCCGATCATCGTGCCGGACGTGCAGCGCGAGCCCGCGTTCCTCCACCGCGCTGC
>JBKJQC010000033.1:0-5562 GCA_046593995.1 Polyangiales bacterium | reverse complement strand
TCGGTGCGATCGCCGGCGAGACGTGGCTGGGTGCGCGCGGCAGCACTTCACGGACCTCCGTGCCTCCGCGCCTCCGTGTTCAATCCGAGCGTTCGAGAATCACGCTCGGTCATTTAGGAGCTACAGGCAGTTGTTACCGTTGACGCCGTCGTCACCGCAGCCGAGGCCGCGTGCGCCGCAGTCGTACGTCTTGCACTGGCCGTCCTCCGCCCACACGAGGACGCCCCCGAGGCAGGCTCCCTGGTAGCCGACGTCTGCGCACTGCGTGCGGCGTGCGCCGTCCGTCCCGCCGAGGCAGGCGAGCACGTTCAAGGCGCCATCTTGGTGAGCGCACTGCCGCCATACCGAGCCGCGGTCGCGGCCCTTCGACGCGCTCGGACCAAGCCGAGCATGCACACCGAAAGCGCGAACATCAGGGGGCTCCGCGGCGAGGGACGCATCCCGTAGGCGCATCCGCCTTCATCGGTTCCCGGAGCGACGCTCGCAGGCGCGCAGGCTCCTTCGCTGCAGAGCATGCCGCCGATGCAGTCGTCGGAGGTCGCACACTTCGCGACGCAGGCACCGAGTGCGCAGCGGAACGGCGCGCACGTCGAGCGGTTCCCGTCCGCATCGAGCACGGCCAGCTTGTCGTCGGAGCAACGCTGCGCGGCCTTCACGCACTGGCTGTTGGTGCAGACGTTTCCCGGCGTGCACTCCGTGTCGGCCGCGCAGGTCGCTGCGCAGCTCTTGCCGGCTGACGCACAGAGGTACGGCGCGCACGACGTCTTGACGACCTCGGGGCACCCCCCCTTCCCGTCGCACGTGGCGGCGGCCGTCGCGACGCCGCCGGCACATGCGCCCTCGCGACAGGTGGTCTCCGCGGCCACGAACGCAGCGCAGCGGCTCCCGTCGCTGCCGTCGCACGATACGGCCTCGCACGCCGATATGGCCTTTGCGCAGGCGATGCGGGCACCGTGAGGCGTGCCCTTCACGGCGATGCATTTGCCGAGGCTGCCGACGACATCGCATGCTTGGCACTGCCCGGCGCACCGCGACTCGCAGCACACGCCGTCGACACAGGCACCGGAGCCGCACTCCGCGTCCGCACTGCACGTAGTACCGTCCTTCGTCGCGCACTGCCCCTTCTTGGTCGCGGTGGAGCACGACTGGCCCGTCGGGCACGCGGCGACGCCGCAGCAGACGCCGTCGGCGCAGAACAGGCCTGCGGCGCACGGCGTGTCCGCGCTGCACGGCTGCGCGAGCCCGGGCGCGGGGATGCAAGCTCCGGAGCGACACACGAACCCGGCCGCGCAGTCGGTCGCCGCGGCGCACATCGTGTTGCACGCGCTCGCTCCGCAGGCGAACGCGCCGCAGGACTTCGGCAGATCGCTGCAGCTGCCGAGGCCGTCGCACGATGCGGCGTGCGTCTCGATCCCGCTGCTGCAGGTCGCGCCGCTGCAGCTCGTGCCGGCTGCAGGGAGCTCACACGCCTTTCGGTTCTCGCCGAGGCACGACCGACCGCACGCGCCGCCGATCGGCGCGCCGACGCACGCAGGGTGCGCGGTGCGCGGTGCACCGGTCACCGCGATGCACTGCCCGGCCTTGCCGGTCTCGTTGCACGCTTCGCACGCGCCGTCGCAGGCGAGATCGCAGCACACCGAGTCGGCGCAATGCGCGCTCGTGCATTCGCGATCGACTGCACAGGTGGTGCCGTCGGTCCGCTTCGGCACGCACGCGTTGCCCGCGCAGTAGGCGGTCGCAACGCACGTCGCATCGGTCGCGCACGACGATGCACACGCGCCCGCGTTGCAGGTGCCATACGGTGCGCAGGTCAGATGCCCAGGCGTCGGTGCGCCGGTGACCGCGCTGCACGTGCCGACGTTGGTCGCGAGGTTGCACGCCCGACAGGCCTCGCCGCAAGCCACGTTGCAGCACACCCCGTCGGCGCATGCGCCGCTCAGGCACTCTCCCGCGCCGACGCAGGCGGCGCCGTTCGGTTGTTGCTCGAAGAGCTCGGTGCCGTAGGCGTACCCGGAGGGGACGAACGAGCCCGCCGCGACGATGACGCGATTGTCCGTGAGCAACGCCGGTGCGAGGTGCGCGCGTCGACGCTTCAGCGCGCCCGCGGAGGACCACACGCCGGTGGTCGGGTCGAAGACCTCCGCGGCGGACGTGTCGAGAGATCCGACCTTGAGGACTCGGCCGTTCGCGAGCCGCACGAGGGCAGCCTGACCGTCGCCGAGCGTGGGGACTGCGATCGTCGTCCAAGCCGCCGTCGTCGCGTCGAAGATCGCCGCGAGGACACCGTTGCTGCCGTACGCGATCGCGAGGATGCGACCATCGGCGAGCTCGACCATCGAGCTCACGTTGAAGCTCGTGGCGGGGAGCGCGACGTTCGTCCACGTTCCGGCGCTCCACGACTGCAGGAATGCCGAGCCGTCGCCGACGTAGAACTGAGCGAGCGCGCGATCCCCGGCTGCGCGCGCGACCATCGGCGTGCGCGTACCCACGACGGAGTTGCCCGCTGCGGTCCACGCCGAGGTCCCCGGATCGTAGAGGAGCGAGCCCGCGAGCTGCGTCGAGGTGCCTTTCGTCGCGGATCCACCGATCAGCAGCACCTTGCCCGACCCGAGGCGCAGGAGCGCCGGCCCGAGCCGCGCGCCCGGTAGATCGCCGACCGTGCTCCATGCCCCGGCCGCGCTGCGCACGTACGTCTTCGTGATCAGCGCGCCGACGAAGCTCTCGCCGCCGGTCGTGAGCACGCCCCCATCGGCGAGGAGCACGTCCGCACCGTAGTCCGTACGGATCGGCGGCTCCGTGACGCCGGACCACAGCCCCGTCGCCTTCGACCATTGCTCGGAGCCATCGAAGTACGTTCCGAGGATCCAGGCGTGGCCACCCGGAAGCGGATGAACGGGGCGCTGGCCGTGACGGAAGGCGCATTCGCTGGAGATCGTCCAGAGGGGATCGATCACGATCGGTGGCTCGAGGTCGGAGAGCGCGAACGACACCTCGACGATCGAGGAGGACCCTCCGTCGGGGGTGAGGCGCACCTCGCCCGAACGCTGCACGCCACGCGCGTCGACGGCGAACGGCGGTTGCATGATCGAGAAGCGAGCGCCGGAGGCGTCGAGACCGTGCACCTCGTTCCCCTCGAGGTAGAGGCCGAGCCCAGTCGTGACGCGATAGCGTGCGACGAGTCGCGCGCTCGGCACCCGCACGATGCGCAGCTCCTCTGCGCCCTGCGAGGACGTCACCGTCACGACGTCGATCGAGGGACGGACGTTCGCGAACACGTGCTTCGCCGAGACCACCTTCGGGGTCGCGGTCCCGAGATCCTCCGCCTCGATCGTGACCGTCGGTCCGTCGGGGCTCGCGAGGACCAGCGGCGACGCGGCGCTGCCGTCACCGTACACGCGCAGCCCGTCGCCGAGCGCGGAGCTGAACGCCGACGCGCGGAATCGTCCTGGGAGGAGCGGTCCGCCGGTCCGCGCGCCGAGCTCCGACACCACGCGCTCGGCCCCGGGATCGTCCATCGGGGTCGTCCGTTCGAGCTTTCCGCAGCCGACGACCAGCGGTGCCGCGAGCGCGAGGGCGGCAACCGAACGTCGCGCACGGCTGCGTGCCCGCGCGATGACGGCCGCGAGCAGGCCGAAGATCGCGATCGCGCTCTCGCCGCGCGACCGCGGGGAACGAGCGGTGCTGCAACCGCCTGCGTCCTCTTCGACGATCGCCGCCTGCACGCAGGCGCCGCTACCGTCGCAGAGGAAGCCTGCGGCGCAATCGCCGGTGGTGCCGCACGCGCTCCCGCATTCGCCGCCCTTACAGACGTAGGGGGCGCACGCCTTGCTCGTACCATCGGGCGCGGTGCTCGCCGCTCCGTCGGCGGAGCAGGTGGTCGACACCGGTCGGCATCGCCCGTCCCGACAGAGATTGCCGGTCGCGCAGTCGGTGTCGCTCGCGCAGGTGATCTTGCAGGCCTTCGCCGTGTCGTCGCACGAATACGCGCCGCAGTCCAAGGTGTCGTCCACGCAGGCGCCGCTTCCGTTGCAGGTCGCTGCAGGGTGCAGCCTCGAGCCCTCGCAGCGCGCCGCGCCACAGGACACCTCGGCGCCCACCTTGCGTGCGCACGAGGTCCGGACCGTCCCGTCACACGAGGTCCCGCCGCACGTACCCTCGCCGGCGGTGCAAGGCGCGCGGGCGCCGCGCGGAGCCCCGCGGACCGCGACGCACGTCCCGGCCTGGCCAGCGACGTCGCAGGCTTCGCACTGGCCGTTGCAGCTCGCGGTGCAGCAGACGCCGTCGACGCAGTTGCCCGTCGCGCACTGCCCTGCGGCGGCGCAGGCGATTCCGTTCTGCTTGAGGCAGCTACCGGCTTTCCCTGGGGCGGCGCACGTCTCTCCGGATCCGCACGCACCGGTCGCGCAGCAGACGCCGTCGGTGCAGTACCCGCTGGAACACTGCTCCCCTCCGACGCACGGCTGACCGAGACCGGCGACGGGAACGCATGCGGCCTGCGTGCAGACGTGACCCGGTGCGCAGTCGGTCGCGCTCCCGCATGCGCTCTTGCATGCGCTCGTGCCGCAGAGATAGGCCGCGCACGCCGTCGGGGCGTCGCCGCACGCGCCCGCACCGTTGCACGTGGCGAGATGCGTCTCGACGCCTGCGCTGCAGGTGTTCGCGCCGCACGGCGTCGTGCCGTTCGGCAGATAGCCGCACGTCGCGCGCGTGACTCCGTTGCACACCGGCCCGCACGAGGTACCGAGGCCGAGGCCGCTGCAGGTGGGACGCGGCGCGACGGGGGTGCCCTTCACTGCGGAGCACGTCCCCTCGCGTCCGAGCAGATTGCACGCCTCGCACGTGCCGCTACACGGACCGTCGCAGCAGACGCCATCGATGCACTTGCCGCTCTTGCAGGACTCGTCGGTCGAGCACGCGACGCCGAGCTCCTTCCGCGAGATGCACTGGCTCCCGACGCAGTACGCCGTCGGGGCACAGGTGCTCGTGCTGCTGCACGACGTCGCGCACGCGCCGGACACGCAGGACGCGTACAGGCCGCAGCTCTCGCCGGTGCGTGGTGCACCGATCATGGATGAGCAAACTCCAACCTTCGTGGGCAGCGTGCATGACTGGCAGCTGCCCGTGCATGCCGTGTCGCAGCACACGCCCGACACGCAGTGACCGGAGGCGCACTCGCCCACGAACATCGCGTCGCATGTCGTCCCCGCTGCGCTCGGCGAGAAGATCTGGGCGGCGTTGGTCACCGTTCCATCGGGGAAAGGCAGGAGCGTTCGCCCACCGACCGCGAGGACGCGACCGTCGAGGAGCCGAGCGACGCCGCTGTGCTGGTGCTCCGTAGGCGCCGCGACCAGCCACAGGTCGCGCACCGGGTCGTACGATGCGGCCTTCGACCCGTCGAGCGCGAAGGGGCGGCCCGCGACGTCGGTGACGACCGTCAGCGTGCGGCTGAAGAACGAGGGAGGCGCGGTTCCCACCGTCCACGCGGTCGTGGTCGGATCGTAGGTCCACGGCGGCTGTCGCCCTTGGTTCGTGTCGTCCAACCCGTCGAAGACCATGATCTTG
>JBKJQC010001302.1:0-3450 GCA_046593995.1 Polyangiales bacterium | reverse complement strand
CGCAAGGTGTTCGACGACCCGTACCTCGCGCGCGTCTACGCGCCGCACCGCCGGCGCATGGTCGCGAGCAGCCACGTGTTCGTCGCGGGCGTCGCCAACGCCGCAGCCCTGCCCGGTCGCGCGCTCCGTGCGCTCGGCAGCGCCGTGGCCAGCGATCCTTCGGTCGTGTTGTCATTGCGGTTCGCCCGGACACTTCAGCTCGCGATCCTCGGGCAGCTGCGCGGCGGCTCGCCCGTGGCGCATTCGGTATGAAGGTCGTCATTCTCGCCGGTGGCGTCGGCTCGCGGCTCGCCGAGGAGACGGAGGTGCGCCCCAAGCCGCTTGTGGAGATCGGCGGGCGCCCGATCCTCTGGCACATCATGAAGCACTACGCGCAGTTCGGAGCGAAGGAGTTCGTCGTCGCACTCGGCTACAAGGGCGAGCTCATCAAACGCTACTTCCTCGAGTACCGGCCGCTCAACAGCGACGTCACCGTCGATCTCTCCGGCTCGAACGTGGCGATCCGGCCGCGAGCCGACACGCACGAGGACTGGGTCGTGCACCTCATCGACACCGGCGCAGGCTCCGGGACGGGCGGGCGCCTGCGGCGCCTGCAGCCGCACCTCGGCACCGGCACCTTCATGCTCACGTACGGGGACGGCGTGTCGAACGTCGATCTCCGCGCGCTGCAGGACTTCCACCGGACGCGCGGGCGCGTCGCGACCGTCACGGCCGTGAGGCCGCCCGCGCGGTTCGGCGATCTCGTGTTCGACGGTGATCGCGTCCGTGAGTTCACCGAGAAGCCGCAGATGGGCGAGGGCTGGATCAACGGCGGCTTCATGGTCCTCGAGCCCGCGATCTTCGACCGGCTGCGCGGCGACGAGGACAGTCTTGAGGCTGACGCGCTCAGCCCTCTCGCGCGCGAGGGCCATCTCGCCGCCTACAAGCACGAGGACTTCTGGCAGTGCGTCGATACCCTCCGGGAGCTGCGTCTCCTCGAGCGCCTCTGGCAATCGGGCGCACCACCGTGGAAGGTCTGGCCGTGAGCTGGTGGCGTGACCGCCCGGTCCTCGTCACCGGCGCGAGCGGCCTCGTCGGCGGCCATGTCGTCCGGCGGCTCATCGAGCAGGGCGCCGAGGTCGTATGCCTCGTACGCGATCGCGTGCCCGCGAGCCAATTATGGGAGGCGCCGGTCCCGAAGGCCGCGAACGTCGTGTGGGGCGACCTCGGCGACCAGGGGCTCCTCGAGCGCGCGCTCGGCGAGTACGAGATCGATACGGTCATCCACCTCGCGGCGCAGACGATCGTCGGCATCGCGAACCGCAATCCTGTATCGACCTTCGAGTCGAACATAGGGGGAACGTGGCGGCTGCTCGAGGCGGCCCGCCGCAGCCCGCGCGTGAAGCAGGTGGTCGTCGCCTCGTCGGACAAGGCGTACGGCGACCAGCCCGAGCTCCCGTACGACGAGTCGGCGCCGCTCGACGCGAAGTTCCCGTACGACGTGAGCAAGGCCGCCGCCGAGCTCATCGCGCGCAGCTACGCGGTCACCTGGGGCCTGCCCGTCGCGATCACCCGTTGCGGGAACTTCTACGGCGGCGGCGACCTCAACTGGAACCGGATCGTCCCCGGCACGATCCGCTCGATCCTACGCGGCCAGCGTCCGATCATCCGCTCGGACGGCGAGTACGTTCGCGACTACTTCTACGCGGAGGACGGCGCGGACGCTTACCTGCGGCTCGCGGAGGCGCTCGCCGAGGGCAGGGCAGCTCCCGGCGAGGCGTTCAACTTCTCCTACGAGCGACCGTTGTCCGTCCACGAGATCATGGAGCACATCCGCAAAGCCCTGCGCTCGGACCTCGAGCCCGAGGTCCGCAACGAGGCGACGCACGAGATCCGCCGCCAGTACCTCAGCGCCGCGAAGGCGCGCGCGCAGCTCAGCTGGACCCCGCGCGTCGGATTCGATGAGGGCCTCGTCCGCACGATCGCGTGGTACCGCGCGCACCTCGGGGCGTGACGGGCCCTCCTGACCTGCCCGGCTGGGAGCAGGCCCGACCCGGATTCGCGCGACGTAAGCCCCGGTCGCTCGTCGTATCGCTCGCACACCGGCTGACCGCGCTCCTGTCCCGGCTGCTCGGCCCGCGGAGGCTGCTGCGGCCGATGCTCGTGCTCGCGTGGCTGAGCCGCAGGCTCGCCTACGAGCTCGCTGGCGGCGTGTACGGCGAGGCGTTCCATTGCTCCGCGATGGGCCTCTCCGAATCCCTCGTGCGCGAACACGTCACCGCCGGCGGCAGGGTGCTCGACGTCGGTTGCGGCCGCGGACGCTGGTCGCGCGTCGCGGCGCGGCATGCGGGGAGCGTGGTCGGGATCGACCACGACCGCGCCGCGATCGACGCCGCGCGGCGCGAGGGCGGGAAGAACATCGAGTACCTGCTCGCGGATGCGACGAGGCAGCTCGAGGAGCTCGTCGGTCCGCGTCGGTTCGATCTTGCGCTGCTCGTCCACATCCTCGAGCACGTCGATGACCCGGTCGCGCTGTTGCGTGATCTCCATCGAGTCGCGTCGCGCGTACTCATCGAGGTCCCGGACCTCGAGGCAGACCCGCTTAACCTCGTCCGTCATGCCGTCGGCGCGCCGTTCTTCTCGGATGCGGATCACGTCCGCGAGTACACCGGTGACCTCCTCCGGACGCACCTCGCGGAGGCGGGCTGGACCGTCGAGCGCATCGACCACACCCACGGCGTCATCGTCGCCACGGCGCGCGCGACCTAGACCGCGCGTGTGCGGTATCGCGGGCGTCGTCTCCTTCGACCGTCCGGTCATCCGGTTGGACGCGGCCGCGGCCCTGTCCGCGCTCTCCCACCGCGGCCCCGACGCGAGCGGAGAGTGGGCCGACGACTTCGGTCGCACCTGGCTCGGGGCGCAGCGTCTCGCGATCATCGACCTCCGCCGCGAGGCGGACCAGCCGATGCGTGTCGGACCGCTCGTCGTCCTGAACAACGGCGAGATCTACGACCACCCGGAGCTTCGCGTCGAGCTCGAGGGGCGCGGCTACGTGTTCCGGACACGGTCCGACACCGAGGTCCTCGGCGCCGCGTTCCTCGAGTGGGGGCCCGCGATGATCGCGCGGCTGAACGGGATGTTCGCGACGGCGATCTGGGATACCCGCGATCGCTCGCTCTTCCTCTGCCGCGACCGGTTCGGCGAGAAGCCCCTCTACTACGCGTCGCTCCCGGACCGCTTCATCTTTGCGTCGGAGCCGAAGGCGGTCCTGCGCCTGCGCGGCGGCGACGTCCGAGTCGAGGACGAGGTGCTCATGCGGTTCATCGCCACGGGCGAGGTCCCTGACGGGACGGAGCGAACGTTCTTCGCCGGGGTGCGTCAACTTTCGGCCGCTACGTACGCGATCCTTGATCCGGGAGGGTCACTCCGCGCGCGGGCTCGATCGACCAATAGCGCCGCTCGCGGAGTGAC
>JBKJQC010001150.1:0-2802 GCA_046593995.1 Polyangiales bacterium | reverse complement strand
CCGCGAGAGCGCTTCGTCTCGCTGACCGGTGGCGAGCAGCGCCTGCACGTGAGCCCATCGAAGTAGTGCGTCGCCCTCTTCGATCTTCCCGCCGCCGTCGACCCAGTCCATCGCGTCGCTCGCCACGGATCGAGCCTCCGCGGCGCGGCCGAGCGTGAGCAGCGCGTGGGCGAGGATGGCAGCGGCATGCGGCCGGAGCGGCGGGGCGACCTCGAGGAGATCGAGCGCTGCGCGGGCCTCGCCCTCGGCGATCTGCGCGTTGCCGCTCTCGAGCAGGATCGCGGCGAGGTACATCAGCGCGACGCCTTCCTGGCGACGATCGCGCAGCTGGAACTCTGCGAGCGCCTCGCGCTCGAGCGTCTCGGCGCGCACCACATCGCCGAGCCGGAGGTGCACGATGGCGAGATTGCTCTTCGCGATCGCTGCCACGGTCGTGAGACCGAGGCGATCGGCGATCGCGAGCGCGCGTTCGAGGAGCGGCCGTGCCTCGTCGTACGCACCGAGCTCGGACAGCGAGAAGCCTCGGTTGCTCATCATCAGGCAGGCATTCGGCTCGTCACCGACGTCGCGGAACGCCGCTTCGGCCGCCTCGAGATGCTCGAGCGCCTCCGCCGGACGACCCGCCTGCCGAGCGCGCGGCGCGTGCGCATGATGGATCCGCGCCTGCACCTCGCGACCGCCGCCCACCGCCACGTGCTCGGCGAATGCGAGCACGCGCGAGCCGAGCTCTGGATCGCCCGCGAACAGCAGGAGCGTCGAGACGCGCGCCGCTGCCCGCGCGTGGGCGCTCCGTTCGCCTTCGTCGAGCGGAAGGTCGGTCGTGAGCTCTCGCGCGAGCCCGCTCAGATCGTCGGGCCGCCCCAGTCGTTGCTTCGCGATGGCGAGGGCGGCGAGCGCGTCAGCCCATTTCGCCGAGCGGCGCGGCAGGAGCACGACGGCCTCGGCAGCGGCGCGCTCCATCGCCGCCGTCTCGCCACGCCACAGATACGCTGCCGCCTGGACACCGCGCAGCGAGCCGAGGAGCGAAGCACTCGCTCCGCTTCCGACGCCGCGCTCGGCGAGCCCGATCGCCATCGCGAGGTCGTTGCTCTCGAGCGCATGCTCGGCAGCCGGGAGGAACCATACGGCCGCGCGCGCGCCCTCGCCCGCCCGCGCGAAGTGCTCGGCGATGCGCGCGGCGGACGTCTCGCCCGCCTGCTCCAGCCACTGCGCCGCGAGTCGGTGGCCGAGACGCGCGTCCTCGGCCGTGAGCATCGCATACGCCCCCTCCCGGATCAGCGCGTGGTGGAACGAGTGCTCCGTCTGAAACGCGAGCCGACTGTTCGCGCGCCTCGTGCACAGCTCGTTCTGCACGAGGAGCTCGAGGGTGCGGTTCGTCTCGACGACGCTCTCTTCGCCGAGGAGCGCGCGCACGCCGCCGTTCCAGAACGTCTCTCCGAACACACTCGCGGCGCGCAAGACGCGGCGTGCTCGCGCGTCGAGACCCGCGAGTCGGCTCTGCACCATCGCGATCACCGTCGGCGGAGCCTCGCGCCCCTCGAACGTCGCGCGAATGAGCTCTTCGAGATAGAAGATGTTGCCGGCGGCCTGGTCGACGAGGCGCAGAGCGATGTCGCTGCCCGGCAGGGCCGCGGTGACGAGTCGCTCCGCCGCCTTCTTCGAGAGCGCCGCGAGCGGGATGAGCTGGAGCGCCCGGTCCGCGAAGAGGCGGGGGAACGTGTCGTGTACCTCCGGCCGCGCGAACGCGACCACGAGGAGCGAGCGGTCCGCGAACAGGCGGAGCCCATGATCGAGCGCCGCGACGCTCGGGAGATCTCCCCAGTGCAGATCCTCGAGCACGATCAAGACCGGTCCCGCCCACGTCTCGTTGTCGACGAAGTCGGTGAACGCGCGCCGCATCTGCTCGGCCATGAGCATCGCGTCCCGGCGCGCGGCTCGGAGCTGCACATCGCCCTCGTCCGACGCGCCGACGCCGATGATCTCGCCGAGGAACGTCGCCACGCGCGGATCACCCGTGTGGGCGCGGAGCTTGTCCCGACTCTCGTCGGGTGACTCGCCCTCGACGACGCCGCACGTCTGGCGGACGATCTGCGCGATCAACCCGAAGGGCGCGCCGCCGATCGAATCCGCGCGCGCCGTCCACACCTGGATGTCGTCGTCACGCGCGCGCACGCGGCGGAGCAACTCGTGTCGGATGCGCGACTTCCCGAAGCCGGCCGGTGCCGTGACCAGCACCGCGCGCGCGAGCGACTCGTCGATGCACCGAGCGAGGATGCCATCGAGCATGGCGAGCTCGGCGTCGCGGCCTACGCACGGCGTCGGCTTCCCGAGCAGCGTCCGCGTCGCCCCGAGCTCACGTCGCTTGCGGACGACGGTCCCCTCCGCGGTGTGCTGTTGCACGAAGCGATCGTCGAGCAGGCCGGCGGTGACGTCGTCGATGCGTGCGCCGTCGCCACCGAACGGCGCGAGCGCGATTGCGCGATCGATCGCTTCGCCGACGGGGATTCCCTCGCCGACCTCCGCGCGGCCGGTGGCGAGCCGGATCGGCGCGCGCAACGCTCGTTTCAGCGACAGCGCGAGCTCCGTCGCGCGCATGGCGAGATCCGGGGCGGACTCGTCGGTCGAGAGCACCGCGATGAAGGTCCCGTCGGGGAGCTGCGTCGACTGCGCGCCGAACCGCCGTGCGAGCGCGTGCAAGCGCGACGCGTCGGTCGCGTTGCCCGGCACCCACCGTAACGTGTCGTCCTCGTCGCTCGTCGACGGGACACCTCCGACGATGACGCTCACGAGACGCTGCTCGCG
>JBKJQC010001104.1:0-12738 GCA_046593995.1 Polyangiales bacterium | reverse complement strand
GGAGGGGACGTCCCGCGAACGTTGCCGCGGCGTCGCGTGGGAGCTGACGAACGTCCGTCACTTCCACCTCGGGTGCCTCACCTGGCTCGGCGAGCTGCGGCGCCTCGCGGAGCGCGTTCCGGCCTTGCTCGAAGAGGGCTCGCAGCGCGGCGATCTCCTCGCGCAGACGTCGTTCCGGGTCGGGAGCGCGAGCCTGCTCTGGCTCGTGCACGATGATCCCGATGGTGGTCGGCGCGACGTCACCGATGCGATGCGGAAGTGGTCGCGGCGCGGCTTCCTCCTCCAGCACTTCTATCAGCTCGTCTCGATGTCGCAGTTCGATCTCTACGCGGCAAATCCGCGCTCCGCGTGGAAGCGCGTGCTCGACACCTGGCCTGCGCTCGAGGCCTCGCTCCTCCTCCGCATGCAGCGCGTGCGGCTCGAGGCGTACACGCTTCGCGCCCGCGTTGGTCTCGCGGCCATCGCGACGCCAGGCGGCACGCGCGACGCGGCGATCGTTCGCGACATCGAGAAGTTCGCTGGGAAGATCCTCGACGAGCGGATGCCGTGGTCGATGCCGTTCGTCCACGCGATTCGCGGAGCACTCCTCCACCAGGGAGGCGACGACGCGCGCGCGGTCGAGCAGCTCGCGCAGGCTGCCCGCGGCTTCGATGCGGCCGACATGAACCTCCACGGACAGGCCGCCCGACGACGGCTCGGCGCGCTCCTCGGCGGCGACAAGGGGCGCGCGCTCGTCTCCGCGGCCGACGTGTGGCTCGCCTCGGAGGACGTCCAGGATCCGACGCGCCTCGTCGACGTGTTGCTACCCGGCTTCGGCTGAGGTCTTCAGCTACGCGGAATGGGACGCTACCGAGCGCGCGATCTGCTGGGGGGGCCGACGCTTCTCAGCCTCGTGCGCGTGCCGCTCGGCGTGGGCTTCTTCGTCGTCGTCGACCGACCGCCGCTCGCGCTCGCCGTGATCGCGATCTCCGGCATCACCGACGTCGTCGACGGTCGCTGGGCGCGGAGCTCGAACCAGGTCACCGCCACGGGGGCCGCCATCGATCCGCTCACCGACAAGTGGTTCGTCGGGTGCGTGATCGTCGCGCTCCTCGCCGCGCACAAACTCTCGTGGCTCGCCCTCGCCGCGCTCGCGACGCGCGAGCTCGGGGAGCTCCCGCTCGTCCTCTGGATGCTCGTGAGCCGCACCGCGCGTCGCTCGCGCGTCGAGACGCCGATGGCGAACGTCCCGGGGAAGGTCGTGACCATCCTGCAGTTCGTCGCTGTGACCGCAGCGCTCTTCGCGTCGCGCTTCACGGTGCCGCTGCTGTGGGTCACGGCCGTCGCCGGGATCATCGCCGCGCTCGAGTACTGGCGCCGCGCGCTCTCGGCGCACGCGCGCGTGTCCCGAGTGTGATGGCGAGTGTGATGGCGCGTCTGATCAGCGCACGATCTTGATGTTGAAGTCGGGGGTCTGGAGCGAGCCCCAGAGGCGGAGCCAGAGCATCATGTACATCTCGGTGCCGCGCGCGGTCGTGATGTCGCCGAGGTCGTGGACGGTCTTCCAGCCGAACCACCCCTTCAGGATCTCGATCACGCGCCCCTTCGCGGCGGCGTCGTTCCCGCTGACGAACATGTCGTGATCGCGGCCGTTCACGCGCGACGGATCGACCATCACCGGCGCGCTCACGGTATTGAGCGACTTGACGACGCCCGTCGCGGGGAAGGCGCGCTGGATCTGCTCCGCGAGCGACTCGTCGCTCCTCGTGAACAGGCTCGGCGGCATCCCCTTCGAGAAGTCGAGCGGGTTCGAGACGTCGATCAGCACCTTTCCGGCGAGGTTGTCCTTGCCCGCGGCGTTCAACACCTCGAGCGCCACGGCGCCCTGGGTGCAGAGGAAGACCAGCGCACCGTGCGTCGCGGCGTCGGCGAACGTGCCCTGCGACGCGCCCTTGCCGGCGCCCTTCACCCACTCGGCCGCCTTCTCGTTGTTCGCCGTGCGCGAGCCCATCTTCACGTCGTGACCGAGCGCGACGAGCTTGCCGGCGATTGCGTTCCCCACCATCCCCGTACCCAGCACCGCGATCTTCATGGCCGTCTCCTTGGTTGGGGGAGAGAGCCTACGCTGACCTCGGTCGCGACCACCACGGCACCGAGTTCTTCAGCGCGCGGGGCGCCTGAAGAGCGCCGCCGCGAGCGCGAGCGCGAGGAGCGGTAGAAAGCTCAACGGCCGACCTGCGTGGTGGATCGTGCAGCCGCCCGTGAGATCGCCGTCCTCGGCGCTGCGGCTGTCGTCGGGCGAGGCTCCGCTGCACGCCGCCGTCTTGCACGCCGCGTCGACGGTGGGCGCCGCGTCCGCGACCGGCCCGGAGTCGCGCGGCCCGGAGTCGCCGGGAGCGCCCGCGTCCGTCGGTGGGGACGTCGGCGCGGCGTACTCGATCGTCAGGGCCGGAGCGTTCGTCGGGGACGCCTCCTTCGAGAAGAAGTGCGTGCCGTTGGTGTCCGTCGCCTCGATCGCCATCGCGTAGCTGAGGGTCGCTCCACCGGTGACGGCCGACGTGACGTCGAGGGTGAGCTTCTGGTTCGCCGCTCCCGGTCCGACTCGACCGAGACGCGCGCCGCGCGCGGGACGTCCGTTCCACACGAGCGTCGACTCCGACCAGGCGTTCGACTCGACCCGGTACAGCGCTCCGCCGTGCCCTTCGGCCGAGGGCGTGTCGGCGACGGTGAGCGTGAGCGTCGCCTTCTTCACGGCCCCGACCGTGCCCGGGACGACGAACTTCAGGTAGACCTCGCTGTCGTTGCCCACCGAGAGATCGTTCACGTCGGGGTACACGGTCGTGGGCGAAGCACTCGACGCGGTCACGTCCTCCACGGCGAAGAGCGTCGTCGTCCCCGAGGGCTTTGCGCCGACGTCGACCCCTGCATCGGCGCCGCTGCTCGACAGCGCCTCGTAACAGAATTGATTCGAGAGCACGGTCGCGCCGTCGATCTTCCCGATGCCGCCGTACCCCTCGAGCAACGAGACGCGGTTCACCTCGAGGAGGTAGAGGTTGTCGCCGACCCCGGTGTCGCCGGTGCCGTCGTCGCACTTCACCGAGTAGGAGTGCTGGTTCGGCGTGCCACCGAAGCGGATCTCGAAGTCGCAGGTCTGCGAGGGCGCCGTGAAGATGACCGAGGAGCGAGCCTCGCCCGCCCAGGTCTCGCACCCGAGCGCCCCGCCGCGTTCGGTGGTGCAGGTGGCGCACGTGACGCAACAGACGTTGAAGAGCTCGTCCTTCACCTTCCCGAGGTCGACACCGGGGCCATAGACCTTGAAGTAGGTGCCGACGCAGGGGCCGCCCATCGCGTCCTTGGTGCGCACGTCGACCAACGAAGCGAGCGCGCCCTTGCCGACGTTCGGATCGATGCCGGTCGCCTTGAACGTGAGCGTCCCCGAGCGCGCCGTGATGCCGTTCGCGATCGCGTCGGCGTTGAACTGCGCGACCGTCGTGCAGACCGGGGCCGCGTCCGCGCGCGCCGCGACGAGCAGCACGAACGAAGAGGCGAGCACGAGGAGCTTGCGCGTCATCTAGGCAAGCCTCGCACGGAACGCGCCAAGGTCCATCGCGGTGAATTTGCCGGCCGACGGCAACAACATCCGTCCCCTCGCCGCGACCCCGTCGCATGGACGTGACGCCCTCGCGACCGTTGCGAGGAGTGAGAGCCTGATCGGCGTGTCACTGACGCGCCGCGGGTTCATCAAGGTCTCCGCGACGACCGTCGCCGTCGCTGCGGCGTGTGGGTCTTCCACGACGGAGGACGGTGCGCTGACCGAGGGCGACGCCGCGCTGCCCGATACCACCTCCGGCGTCGATGGTGCGTCCGTGGACGCGTTCACGCCGGACGCGGCGCCCGACGCGCCCGACGCGCCCGACGTGAGAGACGCCCGCGAGCCTGACGCCGCGGCGCGCTGCGTGCGCGAGGACGCTGGCATCGTCGAACCGGGCGACGCGGGCGCCGAGGTGGACTTCACGTCCCTCACGGTCGACGCCGACGCCTTCCCGGTCGGCGTCATGGGCGGTGACGCGCTCCCCGACGCCGCGATGGCCTGGACGCGGTACACGGGCTCGGCGCGCGTGGTGCTGCGGGTCCTCGAGATGAACGGCCTCGGCGGGATCGTCCGCGTGGCCCACGAGGCGCCCGTCACGCCAACGGCCGCGGGCTTCGCGCACGTCGACGTCCGCGGGCTGCGCCCCGACCGCCCCCATCGCTTCGCCTTCCTCGTGCAAGAGGGGACGAAGCTCGTCGCCCGGAGCCGCATGGGACGTTTCCGCACCGCACCGCGCGCGGGCTCGTGCGACGTCCTCGAGTTCGGCGGCACCTCGTGCAACGTCCTCGGCGGCGCCCCCTTCGCGCCGCTCCGTCACGCCGCCGACGCGAACCTCGACTTCTTCCTCCACTGCGGCGATCACACCTACGCCGACGGCGGCGACGACGCGCTGACGCTCGCGCAGTACCGCGCCAAGTACAACGCGTACTGGCAGGTCCCAGGCCTCCTCGAGCTGCACGCGTCGGGCGGGCTGTACACCACGTGGGACGACCACGAGGTGTTCAACAACTGGAACCCCGAGACCATCGACGACACGCAGGCGGGGCGCGATCGACTCGCGGCCGCCCGGCAGACCTTCTTCGAGTACCGCGCCTTCCGTCGTCACGCGACGGTGCCGAATCGTCTCTGGCGCAGCTTCCAGTGGGGCAACACGGCGGAGGTGTTCATGCTCGACTGCCGCGGCGAACGCCGGCCTTCGACGCGGGCGACGGCCGACGCGCAGTTCATCTCGGTCGCGCAGCTCGAGTGGTTGAAGGCCGGGCTCCTCGCGTCGACCGCCGTGTTCAAGTTCATCGTGACCTCGAAGCCGATCACGGGACGCTCGACGATGGATCTCGAGCGCTCCGACTTCTGGGAGGGGTACCCGGCGCAGCGCACGAAGGTCTTGCGACACATCGTCGACAACAAGATCCGCGGCGTGTGGTTCCTCTCCGGCGACGTCCACTTCGGGGCGATCGCGAAGGTCGAGGCGAGTGGTGCGTTCAGCGCGCTGCGCGAGGTGTACATGGGCCCGGCGGGATCCGGCGATCCCGGAGCGGTCGACTGCGCACCCGGTGGCCAGTACGACGCGACGATCCGCCGTCTGAACTACGCGCGCTTCCGCGCCGATCCGTTCGCGCGCACGCTCGACATCTCGTTCATCGGGAGCGAGGGCAACGTACTGTGCAAGAAGACGTTCCCGGCCTGACGCGTCGGGGGCTGCCGCGTCTCGCTTCGACCTCGCCGCGCCCGCGGCTTGCACGCACCGCTTCCGTCAGAGAAGTGGCCGAGAATGTGGCGGAGGAGGTGGACCATGGGAGACACGAGCGTCACGAAGGTGAGCGAGGCGCACTCACCGCACGGGGTCATGGGTCAGCGGTACCTCGCGTCGGGCACCAGCATCGCGATGCGTGTGTGGGAAGAGCTCGAACCGCGCCCCGGACACGAGACCGTGCGCGACTACGAGACCGTCGGCTTCGTGCTCACCGGCCGTGCACTGCTCCACATCGAGGGGCAGACGGTTCGGCTCGATCCCGGTGACTCGTGGGTCGTGCCGCGCATGGCGACACATCGCTACGAGATCCTCGAGCCGTTCACCGCCGTCGAGGCGACCCATCCACCGGCGCACGCGCACGCGCGCGACGAGCACATGCAGGGCGACAAGCGCGCCCGGATCTCCCACGCCTGACGACCGTCCTCTCATCGCCCACCGGTCGGAGCGCGGCCGCGATGAGCGCGCGCGCGCCCGCTCGTCGAGAGGGCGCGGAGCACGTCCATTGCATCGTCTGCCTCCCACACACACTGCGCGTGGGGGCCGAGCATGCACTGCGCGTGGGGGCCGAGCATGCACCGACTGACCGCTGGGGCGTACGTGACGCCGTCGATCCGGCTCGTCGAGCGCCTCGGCCAGGGCGCGATGGGCTGCGTGTGGACCGCGGATCACCTCACGCTGCACAGCCGCGTGGCGGTGAAGTTCCTCGCCGACGCGCTCGCAGCGGAGCCCGAGTGCGTCGAGCGCTTCGCCCGTGAGGCTGCGGCCGCCGCGCAGGTGCGGAGCCCGCACGTGGTGCAGGTGTTCGACTACGGCATCGGCGAACACGGCTCCCCGTACATCGTGATGGAGCTCCTCGAAGGACGCGATCTCGGCGCGCACCTCCGCGAGCGCGTTTGCCTCACGCTTCACGAGGTCGTTTCGATCGTGCGCCAGGCCTGCAGGGCGCTCTCGTGGGCGCACGCGCGTGGCGTCGTGCATCGCGACGTGAAGCCCGAGAACATCTTCTTGTGCGACCAACCCGGCGACGAGCTGTTCGTGAAGCTCCTCGACTTCGGCATCGCGAAGGCGCGCATCGGCAGATGTCTGACCGCGAACGGCGTGTGGCTCGGGAGCCCGTCGTACATGAGCCCGGAGCAGCTCGAGGGCAGCGACGCGGTCGATGGTCGCTCGGATTCGTGGTCGCTGGCGGTCGTCGCGTACGAGGCGCTCACGGGCAAGAAGCCGTTCGGCGGGGAATCGCTGCCGGAGATCCTCGAGCGGATCCGAACCGCGACGCACGTGCCCCCTTCGGTCCTCGTCCCCGCGCTCCCGCGCTCGATCGATGCGTGGTTCGCACGCGCATGCGCGGTCGATCCCGCGCGGCGCTTCGACAGCGTGGCGGACATGTCGCGCGCGCTCGAGCATGCGGCGCGCGAGTCGTTCGAGCTGTCCGACACGGTCGCCGCCGACGTGCTCGTCCCCTCGACACCGTTTCCGTTGGTGCCGCGCGCGCGGCCGCGCGAGGTCGAGCTCGATCTCTCGGACGATCCGCTCGAGCGGCCCTCCGTCCGAGACCTCCATCCCGAGGAGCGGAGGCCGCGTCGTTCGCGCGGCGCTCTCCTCTTTGCGCTCGCTGTGGCGGGTGCCGCCGCAGCGTGGGTGAGCACGCGCTCGGCCTCGCAGCCGTTCGTGCTCGCCGGCGCTGCTGCTGCCGCACCTCGTCGCGCCGTGGCCGATGAGCTCGAGGACGCGGCGTCGAGAGACGCGTCTCCGGCCGATGTGTCTCGCACCGACACGGAGGCCGCAGAGAGTCTCGCAGCGAAGGTCGTCGTGTCCGCGCCGAAGCCCGCGCGCGTCGCGCTGGCAAAGTCGACGAGCGTCGTCACGCCGCCGGTCGTGTCGGCGGCAATCGCGGCAGATGCGGTTCCCGATGTCCCTTTCGAGAGCGCAATCGAGGATGCGAGCGCCGACGACGTCTCGACGGACGAGACGTCGCCCGTCGTTCACCCAGGAGACGCGAACGAGTGACTCACTGGGCCGGGTACTTCACGAGGAAGGCCGGTCCCTGCGCGAGCATGCCGCCACCGAGGTCGATGTTGGTCGTGCCGAAGCTGCCGCCCCGACCGAACGCCCACACCGCGTTGCTCAGGCCCTCGCCGCGCTTCAGGGAACGACTCAGAGACGCGCGAGGAGCTCGGCTTTCTTCTTCGAGAACTCTTCCTCGGTGAGGATTCCCTTGTCCTTGAGCGCAGCGAGCTTCTCGATCATCGCGAAGATGTCGTCGCTCGAGTGGCTGCTCGCAGACAGTGCCGATGCGTTCGACGAAGCTGCGTGGCTGTGCGAGGCGTGGGGCACCTTCGTCGAGGGCGCCAGCGTCGACTCCGTGACGCGCGACGGCGCATTGGTCGAGACCACCGGCAGGTGCGGGAGATCGACCGTGCCGAGCTGGCTCGTGAACGCGAGCGACTGCCCGCCGCCTTGCTGCTGCGACACGCCGCCGATCTGGTGATCTTGCGTGTCGTAGACGGTGACGATCCCGTTCTGCTCGATGACGAGTCGACGCGGGCCGCCGAAGTACGCGTAGCGGAGATCGTTCTGCGCGCCCGACGTGCTCGGCGAGCCGAGCTCGCTCGGCCACCATCCGCCGTAGCCACCCTGCTGCTGGAAGCTGCCGCCGCCCTGCTGCTGGAAGCCGCCCCCCTGCGACTGCTGCTGCTCTGGAAATCGCGCCGTGGTCGGCGACGGCATCGGCACGGGCACGAACGGGTTCGAGTCGAGGAGGCTCGAGAGATCGGCGCACAACCCGTCCACCTTCGCCTTGAGGGCGTTGTTGAACATGTCGCTCACCATCGTCATGCCGCCGCGCATCCACTGCCCGTAGCCGCCGAGCTCCGGGTGGTTGAACTGCGCCATCGCGCCGTTCCCGCGCTGCAGCGAGCCGAAGAGGCTCTCCGCCGCTTCGACGCTGACGCCGTGGCGCTCTGCGATCACGCGCAACCGCTCACGGCCGTCGGTGGTGAGGTTCGACACGTGAGTCAACTCGCGTTCATCGCGACGGGATCGAGGACCTTCTCGGCCTCGCCCCGCTCGTAGGCGGCGAAGAGCCGGCCCCACGTGGTGTCGCGCTTCCAGTCCTCGAAGGTCTTCTTGTCCTTCAGCGGCCAGCGGTAATAGTCGTGATAGGCCTCGCTGCCGAAGATGAAGACGTTCACCAGCGGCGTGTGCATCAGCACCTTCTGGAAGTTCTTCAGCGGGCCGAACCAGATGAAGTCGCCGACCATGCTGGCGCCGTTGTCGCCGACGCTGAAGCCCCACGACTCCTTCTGCACCGTCGCCGGATCGTCGCCGACGATCTCGATGTCGCGCGGATCGCCGACGCCGAGGCCGTCGTTGTGGGCGACGTTGATGTACTCGAGGCTCATCGGATCGAAGCCCATCATCTTCGCGGCGACCGCGTCGATCGCGACCTGATCGTCGCTCGCGAGCATGTAGTCCTTGATCACCGGGAACATCGTGCGCGGCCCGGGGCCGTTGCCCGCGGTGGTGCCGTCCATCACGGCGAAGATGCCGCTGTGTATCTCCTTCTGGATGGCGAGGAGATCGACGAGCGTCCGGTGGATCCACGAGTGCGTATAGTGGCGCTTCGTGTTGAGCAGACCGCCGAACGCGTTCTTCATCGCGCCGGTCGTGGTCGTGTAGATGTGGCACTTCACCGTCGGCAGGTGGAGCACGTTCTTCCCGAAGAAGTAGTCCGGCACGTGGATCCCCTCGGGGAAGATCTTCGGCAGGACGTGCATCTTCGCCTTGGGGCGGTACTCGACCCACTTCATGTCCTCGTCCTTGAAGTTGTAGAGGACGGGGATCTTGTACTTCTTGAAGAGCGGTACGTAGTTGTTCAGGTCTTCGCCCTTGAAGGCGTTGGTGACGACCGTCTTGTTCTGCACGGCGGAGATGTCGGGGTAGCCGGCCTTCTGCAGCGCGAGGATCGTCCCTTCCAGCTGCCACGGCGTCGAGTTCGCGCCGGGGAAGGGGAAGTGCCAGGAGATGTTGTCCTTGAGGATGGTCGTCGCGCTCTTGTCGAGCGCCTTCTCCATGCCGGCCATCTCGCAAAGACGAACGATGTCTTTGAGGGCGGTCTTCGGAGTGATCTTCAGGACGGCGACCTTCGACTTGGCCATGAGCTCCTCGGGTTCTGCTTCTCGTGAGAGAGATGGGGGACCTGCGACATAGGGCCCCGGTCGGACGGCGTCATGACACAACGCGCCGTTCGCGGCGAGTGTTCCCGAAGTCGCGCCGTGTCTCCCGTCAGCGGGCAGGGCCGCTCGCGGCCGCTTCGTCCTCACCATCGGCGCGTTGCCGGGGTCAGCGCGGCGGTGCGTAGAGGTCCACGAGCTCGATGGGCTCGGTGAGCGAGACCTCGACCGAGGTCCGCACGCCCATCGCGTCGCCGCCAATCTGGAACGACGTCTCGGGCTCGACCTCGATGCGAACCTTCTCCACGAGGAAGTCCCACAGGCTCGCCGGGTTCCGGTACTCGCCGCGCCAGAGCGCCTTGAGGTTCGGGAGGAACTCGCGCGGTCCGATCATCGTGAGGCGGAGCGCCATCCGATCGGGGTGCTCGTCGGCGTGGGGGAACACGCGGAACCCGAACCCGTAGTAAGGGATGGTCGACGCCGAGGCCATGCGCGCCTTGCCCTCGAAGATGCGTTCGCCGGCGCGGATCGGCGTCGCGAGAGGGCGCCCGTTCTCGCCGATCTTGTAGGCGTCGGCGCCGAGGTTCGTGACGCGCACGAACGGAACCGGCTTCACCAGGTACTTCGGCATGGTGAACGCGCCGGCCGCGACGGTGTACGAGAGCAATCCGCCCGTCCAACGGCGAGGGAGCGGCAGCTTGCGGAACGCATCGCGCACGCGGTGGAAGTCCGCGAGGACGCTCGCGTCGATGCCGAACCCGCAGAACGGCGCGATGATCCCGTCGACCTCGATCAGGCGGAGCGGCCGCGCGCCCGCTTCGTCGCGGAGGCGGAGCACGTCGGCCGCGAGCTCGACGCCGCGGCCGCCCGAGACGCCGACGACCCAGGAGAGCGAGTTGCCGGTGCCGAGCCGCAGGAGACCGAAGCGCGGCGGCTTGATGCCGCGCTCGCGCGCGTGGGTCACGACCGCGGTGACGACGCTCGTGAAGGTCCCGTCGCCGCCGCCGGTGAGCACCGTGCCGTAGCCGCGGTCGACGACGGTGCGCGCGATCGACGCGCCTTCCTCGGCGGAACGCGACACGAACAGATCGCCGGCCTCGAGGATCTCGTCGAGCGTCGCGAGCACCTCGTCGGTGACGTCCTTCGCGTTGCCGTTGACGATGACCGCGATCCTCCCCGCAGGCGGGCGCGTCGCGGATCGTTGGGGGGCGTTCACCGAGCGATTCACGGAGCGGTCGTTAGCACGGTCACTTCGCGGTGAGGACCATCGGCTTCCTCGTGACCGTCGGCGCGTCGGCCGTGGGGAACGTCACGCGCGCGAGCGCGCTGCGCACGCACTCGCGGACCTTGACGTCGAGGCCCGGCTCGGCGCCCTCGAGCTGCGCCTTGCCGTCGGTGCCGACGTGGATGACGAGGGTCGCCGCGAACGTGACGGCGGCGGACGCTGCGCTGGGCGCGCAGACGCCGAGCTCTTGATCGAGCTTCGCGAGCGCGGGGGCGAGCTGCGCCTCGGAGAGCCCGTTCGGCGGCGGGACCGGAGGCGCCGGCGTCGGTTGCGGATCGAGCGAGGTCGACGGCTTCGCGGCGGAGTCCTTCCCGAGCGGAGCTTTGCCGTGCGACGACGACGGCGACGCGGACACGATCGAGGGAGCGCCCTCTTCGCCCAGAGCGCCTCCTCCGTCGGCGAGCGCGAGGAGCAGCGCGGAGAGCACCGTCTTCTCGACGGCCTGTGGCAGCTGCGTCACGCGCTCGCCGCCCGCCCCACCCGAGACGAAGCGACCGAACGAGCCCGCAGGGATCTCGGTGCCGGTGGTGCGCTCGTCGCCGCGCGGTGTACCGACGACGGCGACACCCTCGGCGACCGCGACCTCCACGGCGTCCGCCACGAGCGCGACCCGGAGCTTCGTGCCGTGGACCGCGACGCGCTTGCCCGGTCCGACGTCGACCGCGAACGGCTCACCACCCGGCACCGGCACGACGTCGGCCGCGACGGCGCCGCGCTCGAGCGAGAGTCGGATCCGCATGCCGTCGTCGAGCAGCGTGGCCATCGCTCCGGGCTCCATGCGGATCGCGATGCGACCCTTCGCGCGGAGCCACAACCCGGTGGCGCCGCCTTCGAGGTGCGCGCCCTTCGCGAACGTGTGGCCGTCGTCGCCCATCATGGGCACGAACGCCGGTGCCGTAGTGGTGGCCGTGATGGCGATCGTCGGTGCGACCGCGGGGGCGAGCTCGGGTCTGCGCGTCACGGCGAACAGCGCGCCCGCGGCGATCGCGAGGGCGCCCACGGCGTACGCGACACCGCGTCGGGAAGGCTGCTGCGGAGGACTCTGGATCGCGCGCGGCACATCTCGCGCGTGATCGAGCTCGGCGAAGAGCTTCGCCTCGACGCGCGACCAATCGACCACCGGCTCCTCCTTGCGGACGGTGTCGATCATCGCCGCGAGCTCGGGGGCCGGGCGGTCGTCTTCGGGGATCCTCTCGGTCTTGCTCACTTCGCTTCGCCCTTCTCGGAGAGGCCCGCGAAGCCGCCGGCGCGCTCGAGCACGCCCGCGAGCATCGGGTGGGCGCGCATCTTTTCTTCGAGCTCCCGACGCGCGTAGAACAGTCGCGTCCGCACCGTGAGCACCGGAGCCTCGACGATGGTCGAGATCTCCGCGGGCGAGAGCCCCTCGAGGTCGTGGAGCACGAAGACGATGCGCTTCTTGTCGGCGATCTCGGCGACGAGCGCGAAGAACGCTCCGATACGCTTGCGGCGCTCGGCCTCTTCGTCCGGGAGCGGCGCGGCCGCGTCCTCGACGGTACCGGCCGGGGCCTCCTCGGTGAGCACCGGTCGGCTCTTCTCGGCGCGTCGGTGCATCAGCACCACGTTCACGGTGACGCGGTGGAGCCACGTCGAGAACCGCGCGTCGCCGCGGAAGTCACGGAGGCTGCGATGCACCTGGACGAAGACGTCCTGGACGAGATCCTCGATCTCCGCGCGCGGACCGATCATGCGGAAGACCAGGCGCGCGACGTCGTTCCGGTGCCGCTCGAACAGCGCGCGGAACGCGGAGCGATCACCCTCGCGCGCTCTTGCCACGAGCGTCGTGGAGTCGTCGGTCGCGTCGGCTCCCTGCGCCCCGGACCGCAGCGCCTCCACCTTCGACACCGCCACGACGGGCAGACTAGTCCGCTCGCGCACGAGCAACCAGCGAGGAGACGCGGAGACGGCCTGCACGAAAGGGATCGGTGCCCCGGCCGCC
>JBKJQC010001101.1:0-2769 GCA_046593995.1 Polyangiales bacterium | reverse complement strand
ACTCCTTCTCGTCTCCCCGACTCCCCGGCTCCCTGTTTTCTCGGATCTCCGTGCCTCCGTGCCTCCGTGTTCAATCGATCGATACGCTTTCGAGAATTGCGACCGGTGATTTAGTCGATCGCAGCCATCGGATCGAGCGTGCTCGACCGAGCCGTGCAGCGGCCTCGTCGTTTCTTTTGCGCGGGAATCGCGCTATCCGAAAAAGCGATGAAACGCCTCTTCGGGCTCGCCCTCGTCCTCTCCTTCGGGTGCGGCAACAGAGCTACGACGTCGACCTCCGCGACGTCCATCCGCTCGTTCCCCGCGTTCTCTTCGAGACTCGCCGCAGCGGTCACCCCCGTGCGCGTCGCCACGGGGCTGCAGGCGAGGGGGACGAAGCTCGCGGCGACCATCCCGCTCCACGCGAACGAACCGGTGCGCGTGCGTGGCGTCGAGATCGCCGCGGTGGGAGCCAAGCCGGTCCCCGCCGCGATCGTCGACGGCACGGTGGTCTTCGCCGATGCCTTCGAGGACACCGATCTCGTCGAGGTGCTGACGCCCGACGCGGTCGAGGAGGTGCGCATCCTCCGTTCGACGCGCGCGAGCACCACAGCGAAGTTCCGCATCGGCGGCGGCGTCCGCATCGTCGTCCAGGGGAACACCGTCGATCTCGTCGACGCGAACGCGCACGTGGTGCTCCACGCGCAGCCGATCTTCGCGGTCGACGCCGACGGCAAGCAGTTGCCGGTCACCGTGAGGAGCGAGGCGGACGTCCTCACCGCGTCGGTCGACGTCTCCGGAGCACGGTTCCCCGTCGCGCTCGATCCGACCTGGGTCGACACCGGCTCGATGACGACGCGGCGCTGGCAACACCGAGCGACGCTGCTCGCGAACGGCAAGGTCCTGATCACCGGCGGCTTCGAGATCGACGAGCTCACGGCGTTCGCGAGCGCCGAGATCTACGATCCGGCCACCGGCGTGTTCACCAGCGCGGGCAACATGCCGACCGCGCGCGGCGTCCACACGACGACGCTGCTGACGGACGGCAAGGTGCTGGTCGCCGGCGGACGAGCCGGATCCGCCACCTCCCTTGCTGAGCTCTACGACCCCGCGAGCGGGTGGACCGCGACCGGGCAGATGGGGACCGGCCGGCAGGGGCACACCGCGACGCGGCTCGCGAACGGCACCGTCCTCGTCGCCGGTGGGGGGAACCCCGGCGGATTCGTCCTCTCGTCGACGGAGATCTATTCGGGAGGGACGTTCACCGCGGGCCCTGCGATGAAGGTCGCGCGCACGGGCGCCGTCGCGGTCGCGCTCGCCGATGGACGCGTGCTCTTCCTCGGTGGCGTCGCGGGGTCGGAGCTCTCCGATGCCGAGATCTACGCCCCCTCCACCGGCTTCGCGCTCACCACACCGATGACACAGCCGCGTCAGCAGCACGCGGCGGCGTTGCTCCCCGACGGGCGGGTGCTGGTCGCCGGCGGCCGCAACGGCAGCGGCTTCCTCTCACACGCCGAGGTCTACAGTCCGTCGACCGCGGCCTGGACGTCGTACCCGATGGTCGGGACGCGCAACCGTCACCAGCTGACGATCGTGAACGGGCGCGCGCTCGCGACCGGCAGCTATCAGGAGACAGAGGCGTTCGATCCGACCACGAACACGTGGGCGAACGCCGGAAGGATGATGGTGTTCCGCGAGTCGCACACGGCGACCACGCTCGCAGGCGGCAAGGTGCTGCTCACCGGAGGCGTCAGCTTCACACCGACCGGCGCCGAGATCGTCTCGACCGCCGAGCTCTTCCTCCAGCTCACGCCTGGCGGCGCGTGCAGCGGCGGCGGCGAGTGCCTGTCCGGCTTCTGCGTCGACGGCGTCTGCTGCGCGACGGCCTGTACCGGCGACTGTCAGCGGTGCGATGCGACCCCCGGGACCTGTACGGCCGTCAGCGGACCTCCGATCGGAACCCGCAGCTGCGCGCCCTACGCCACCTGCACGACGGGCACGTGTGGTTCGTCGTGCACCGCCGACGCCCAGTGCACGACCGGGAACTGGTGCTCGTCCAACACCTGCGTGCCCGAGAAGGCGAACGGTTCTTCATGCGGCGGTGGAAACCAATGCAGCTCTGGCCAGTGCATCGACGGCGTCTGCTGCGACACGGCGTGCAGCGGCCAGTGCGCCGCCTGCGACGTCCCGAACAAGGTCGGTACGTGCTCGCCGAGCTCCGGCGCGCCACGCGGCGGTCGACCGGTGTGCACCGGCGTCGGCGTCGGCACCACGTGCGGCGAGACCTGCGACGGCATCGACGTGTCGAAGTGCGCCTATCCGAAGCCGACGGTCCCTTGCGGTGCGACCACCTGCACGGCAGGTATCGAGACGCACCCGAGCACCTGCAACGGCGCCGGTAAGTGCAGTGACATCCCCAAGGACTGCGGCGCATATGCCTGCGACCCGGTCGCCGCGACCTGCAGGACGACGTGCGCGACCCGCGATCAGTGCGCCGTCGGCTACGCGTGCACCGCGGGGACGTGCGCCCCCTCGGCCTCCCTCGGCGTGGCGTGCACGGGGAACAACTGCGCCGATGGCCTCTTCTGCACGGATGGCGTCTGCTGCGGTTCTGCTGCGTGCGCGGCCGGGAGCTCCTGCGTCGCGGGCAAGCTCGGTGCGTGCGCGAAGCTCGCTGGGACGACTTGCGGGAGCGACGTCGAGTGCGGAAGCGGGAGCTGCGTCGACGGCGTCTGCTGCGACACCAAGTGCACCGGTCAGTGCGAAGCGTGCGACGCCGCAGGCTCGAAG
>JBKJQC010001092.1:0-16789 GCA_046593995.1 Polyangiales bacterium | reverse complement strand
GAGCCAGGAGAGCTGCTCGCCGCCTTGGTTCACGCAGCGAGGTCGGACGCGCGGCTCGAGGAGGAGCGCGGCGATCGGTACCAGCTCCTTCGGTGCGAACAGACGGAGGTGCGCGATGCGGTGCGACAGTCGCTCTACATCAGGCTCGCCCTGCCGCGTCGGCGCCCCGCACGGCGTATCCTTGCGACACGTGATGCCCTCCTCGCCGCACGACGACGAGGGGCCGGCGCAACCGATCGGCGGATCGAGCGGATCGACGACGGCGCAGGGATCCGGCGTGGCATCCGTGAGGGTGATCGTGCCGGCGTCGCCTACCCATCCGGGCGGCGCGTCGTCGAAGCGCGGCCCGCACCCCGCGAGGGCGATCAGCAGGACCGCGGTGGGGCGCACCGACGAGAGTCTAAATCAGGGATCTCGATTCTCGAACTCGGCGTACCCGATCGATTGAACACGGAGACACGGAGGCACGGAGCGCTGAGAGATCTGCCGATCAAAATAGCCGAGCGCGATTCTCGACAGCACGGCGCGGAGACGTCTCGTAGTCGCTTCAGTGTCACGCCGCTGACTCTCGCCCGATCGCCCGTCAACAGGGAGGCGGGGAGGCGGGGAGGTTTTCGAGAGGTCTGCCGATCTCGGCTTTGACGCGCCGACGCTGTCGCACGCGCTTGCCTCATGGCGGTCGCAGCACGCGCGCGGCAGCACGGGTTGGGCGCTCCCCGCCTCCCCGCCTCCCTGTGAACAGACCGCTCTGCGGCGTCGGCGGCTAGGCGGCGAAGCTGCGCGACAGCGATCGTCGAGAATCGTGCTCGCGATCTAGCGTCGCGGTCGCCCCGTTCGCCCACCGCTGCGTCGTTCCTTTGAGCCCACCCGGTTGGCGCGCGTCAGGACGGCGGTCGGATCACGGCCGCGAGCGCCGCTGCATCCGCGACCGGCGGGCTGCACGTGCGTCCGCGGCACACGTACGCGACGGCGTGGGCCTTTGCTTCCTTCCCCTCGGCGAGCGCGGGAGCCGCGGCCACCGTGGAGGGATCGTCGGGGTCGACGAGGACGAGCGTACGGTGCGGGACGTAGGTCTTCTTCACGGCGTCGAGCAGCCCGCGCGTGCGCGCGTCGTCACGAGCACCGACGATGACGATGTCGACCGAGCCGCGCACCAAGCGATCGAGCGCGATCGCCGACTGCGAGAACCCGAGCGCGTTCGACACGGCCGCCGGCGCGATCGGCGCGAGGGTCTTCCGCGCGCGTTCTTCGAGTGCCGCGTCGCCATCGAGCGCGAACAAGCGGACGAGCGCGAGGGCGATCATCGACACCCCCGAGGGGATCGCGTGGTCGAACAC
Organism: Polyangiales bacterium; assembly: GCA_046593995.1. Classification (GTDB taxonomy): domain Bacteria; phylum Myxococcota_A; class Polyangia; order Polyangiales; family JADJMO01; genus JALHOE01. The sequence continues at coordinate 15,452 of JBKJQC010001092.1, read as the reverse complement.
GTCCTTGGAGCGCGCGATGAGTGTCTCGCCGTCGCTCGGCGTGAAGAAGAACCCCCCCTGCTCTTCGTCGGCGAAGAGCTCGATCGCGGAGCGCACGAGGGCGCGCGCGGTGTCGACGTAGGTGCCGCGCGCCGTCGCCTCGTACAGATCGAGCGCCGCGTTCGCGAGGAACGAGTAGTCGTCGAGGAATCCCGGGACCTTCGGTGCGCCGGCGTGGCCGGGCGGCGGGGCTGCGCGGAAGAGCCGCAGCTTCTTCGTCGCTGCCGTCTCGCGGATCAGCGTGCTGCGAACGGCCTCGAACGCGCGCTCCGCCATCGCACGCGCGGCGGTGTCGCCGGTGGCGATCGCGACCTCGGCGCACGCGCTGACCATCAAGCCGTTCCAGCTCCCGAGCACCTTCTCGTCGCGGAACGGCTTCGGGCGATCGTCGCGGTACTTGAAGAGCGCGCGGGCGGCGCGATCGCGGGCCGCCTTTGCGACGTCGACGGACAGCGAGAGCTGCGATGCGACCTCCTCGATCGGCAGCGCCTCGTGCAACACGCTCCGTCCTTCGCTGCCGGGCGGATCCTCTTCGTGCGGATCGACGAAGTTCCCGTACTCGCTCACGCCGAAGTGGAGGAGCGCGACGTCTGCGGCCTGCGTGTCCGCGGGGAGCGCCTCGCGCACCTCGCTCGGTCGGAAGACGAAGAACGATCCCTCGGTCGCGTGCGTCCCTTTGGGCGCGTCCTTCGGAACGCTGTCCGCGTCCTGCGTGGAGAAGAAGGCTCCGTTCGGCGCCGTCATCTCGCGCGCGGCCCAGCGGAGGATCTCGTGGCTGACCTCGGCGAACCGCGGCTCGCCGTACGCGCGCGACGCGTCGACGTAGAGCCGCGCGAGGAGCGCGTTGTCATAGAGCATCTTCTCGAAGTGCGGGACGAGCCAGCGCTCGTCCGTCGAGTACCGATGGAACCCGCCGCCGAGCTGGTCGTAGACGCCGCCCGCGCGCATCGACACGAGCGCGCGCTTCACGCGTGTCTCGGCGTGGGTGTCGCGCGGCTCCGCGATCACGCTCCGACGGAGCAGCACGTCGAGCGCCATCGAGTTCGGGAACTTCGGCTTGCTGCCGAACCCACCGTTCTTGTCGTCGAAGCGCTTCGCGACCTGTCGCGCGACGCGGTCGATGAAATCGGGGCCGAGCTCGAAGTTCGCGTCGCCGCTCTTCAGCTCGAGGGAAGGCACCTTCACGATCGCGCTCGTGAGCTCCTTCGCCTGCTCCTCGATCTCGTCGCGCTTCGTCGCGTACGCGTCGGCGATCGCCTCGAGCACCTTGGGGAAGCTCGGCATCCCGTAGCGATCCTTGGGCGGGAAATAGGTGCCGGCGAAGAACGGCTTCTGCTCGGGCGTGAGGAACACGGTCAGCGGCCATCCGCCGCTCCGTCCCATCACCTGCACGGCGAGCTGGTAGATCGCGTCGAGATCGGGGCGCTCCTCCCGGTCGACCTTCACGTTGACGAAGAGCTCGTTCATCTTCGCGGCGATGGTCGCGTCCTCGAACGACTCGTGCGCCATCACGTGGCACCAGTGACAGGCGGAGTAGCCGATCGAGAGCAGGATCGGCTTGTCCTCCTTCTTCGAGCGCGCGAGCGCCTCGTCTCCCCAGGGGTACCAGTCCACGGGGTTGTCCTCGTGCTGTCGCAGATAGGGCGACGCTTCGGCGGCGAGGCGGTTCTTCTTCGCGCTCTTCGGAGAGGACATCACCTCCGTCGTAGCGACAGTCGCGGAGAATTGCGACCGACAGCCGAGAGAGAGCGAACGGTCGCGCTGGGTGTCACGCGGGACCGAGGAGCAGCGCCGCGATCCCGTCGTTCGCGTCACCGTTTCGGCGCGAAGAGGATCGGCAGCGGATCCACGACTGTGAAGACGAGCCCGACGACGACGAGCAAGACTCTGGCTGCCACGCGAGGAGCACACGGCTGCGCAGTCGCGACGGCCCCCTGTGGGGGGGAGCGATCGATTCGGCGCTGACGGCGGGGCGATAGTCGAGCGGCCCGCCCGCATCGTGATCGCCCCATCCCAGCCGTGTACTCTTCGCTCCGCACGATGGCCAAAGACGGCGCGAAGCTCGTTACTTTCGGCCAGGAGCTGCGCGTGGCAACTTCTACCGGCGAGCGGCTCGCCGAAGTCAGCCGACGTTCGATCGAGAAGCCGCGAGAGTATCGTTACGCCGTCACCGCGGCCGTCATCGGCCTACTCGCCATCACATGACGCACGCGCCCTTCGACGTTGTTCCGTTTCTGCGGCAGGACGAGGGGCAGCACTTCGATCGGAAGTCACTGTTCGAGGGCCCGCCCGACGCGAAGAAGGCGCGCGATCGCCGCGCAGTCCGGGACCAGGTCGCCGAGTACGTCGCCGCGTTCGCCAACGCCGAAGGCGGCGTTCTCATCCTCGGCGTCGAGGACGACGGCACGCTGACCGGGCACCGCTATCCGAAGGATGCGCTCACGGCCGTCATCGAAACGCCCCGGCATCGCTGCCGCCCTGCGCAGCCCGAGGGCGTGGTCGTCGTGCACGACGGGATCGAGTTGCTCGTCTTCGAGGTGCCGGCGTCGAGCGTTCCCGTCATGGTCGAGGGCGACGGGTTTCCGCTGCGGATGAGCGACAAGACCGTGCACGTCTCGGAGAAGTTCATCGAGCGCACGAAGCTTCGCGGGTTCGTCGAGAGCTGGGAGAGTCACCCGTCGGCGCTGCGTCTGGAGGATCTCGATTGCGAGCTCCTCGCGCAAGCGTGCAGCGGCGCGGGGTTCTCGGCGCGCACCGAGGAGGACTATCTCCTCGCGCGCAAGCTCGCGGATCGGCGCGGACGCGATCTCGTGCTCCGGCGGGCCGCCGAGCTGGTGTTCGCGCAGCACGGGCCCGATCACCCGAACGCCGGCGTGCGCATCTTCCGTGTCATTGGGGGCGAGCGACGGTACGGCGCGGAGCACAACGTGGAGGATCGGCCTCGCATCGAGGGCAACCTCCCCAGCGTCGTCGCCGCGGCGATCGAACAGATCACCGGCTTGATCCGACGACCGAAGCGACTCCTCGGCAACCGCTTCCGCGAGGTGCCGGAGTACCCGGAGTTCTCGTGGAAGGAAGCCTTGCTCAACGCGGTCGCGCACCGTGACTACCTGACGGAGGGGCGCACGACCGAGGTGTGGTTCTTCGACGATCGTCTCGAGGTCACCAGTCCCGGTGGGCTCGTGGCCGACGTGGACGTCGAGCAGCTTCGCGCGCGTCGACGCGTGCACGCGAGCCGCAATCCGCGCATCGTACGCGCGCTCGTGGATCTCGGTCTCGTGCGCGACCAAGGCGAGGGGATCCCGCGCATGTTTGCGGAGATGGAGGGGCTGTTCCTCCCCGAGCCGACCATCGAGGCGCTCGCGAGAGAGTTCCGCGTCATCCTCCTCAACACGCCGACACTCACCATCGAGGACAAGTCGTTCGTCAGTGCGCTCGGTGACGAGGAGCTCTCGAACGTCGAGTTCAGGGCATTGCTCGAAGCGCATCGCCACGGCCGCGTCGAGAACGCGCGACTCCGCGAGATCTCGGGACTCGACACACTCGCTGCAAGCAAGATCCTCCGTCGGCTGTGCGATCGCGAGCTCCTGCGGCTGCATGCAGCGGGGTCGGCGAGCTACTACGAGCTTGCCGATCGTGTGCGTCGCGACCGAGCGTCCGACGAGAGGAGCGGCGATAGGGGGGAGCTCGGAGCCGAGCCAAGTCCCGATAGGGGGGAGCTCCCGGCCGCGGACGACGCGGATAGGGGGGAGCTCGACGCCGATGGCCCTGCCGATAGGGGGGAGCTCGACGCCGAGCGAGCGGACGCCGAAGCGGCGCCGAGCGACTCCGTACGGCGCCTGCTCGCGGCGCTCGGATCCCGCCCGCGCCAGGACAAACTGCGCGAAGCCATCCTACGGCTGACTGATACGCCGCGGTCGGCGGTGCAGATTGCGCGGCTTCTCGGGATCCGCGACGTCGCCAAGCTCGTCGAGCGTCACTTGGCGCCCATGAGCCGCGACGGCCTCTTGATCCGTTCGCATCCGCACACGCCGACGCATCCGCACCAGACGTACCGGGTCGCGCAGTCTCCATTGGGTGCGCGCGACGACGAGACTCGCGGGGGCGAGTGACGATGCCAGGTCCGACACACGGACCATGTCCTCGAGCGGATGTCGAACGACGAGCCGCAAGACCCAAACATCTACGAGCCGATCCCGTCTGCGGCCGGGCGATGTTGCTCTGATTGTCTGAACACATCTGAACACAACCGAAGGGTCGCACTGTGCAGACCGACAGCTTCTACCGCCGTCCGCTCCCCGAAGGGCTCGTCGCGTTCGCCAGCGAAGAGGGCCGTTCGCTCTTCCGCGAGGCGCTCGGCCGCGGGACGATGGAGGGCTTCTTCGCGCAGATCGAGCAGTTCCACACGCAACAGGAACCGGCCTTCTGTGGGCTGTCGACGCTCGTCGTGTCGCTCAACGCGCTCGCGATCGATCCCGGCCGGCAGTGGAAGGGCCCGTGGCGTTGGTACGCCGAGGAGCTGCTCGACTGCTGCGCGCCGCTCGACCGGATCAAGAACGAAGGGATCACGCTCGATCAGTTCGCGTGCCTCGCGCGCTGCAATGGGGCGACCGCGGAGCTGCGTCGCGCGTCCGACTCGTCGTTCTCCGAGCTCCGCCGCGCCATCGCCGACGCTGCGCGCGCTGCGAGCGGGGTCCTCGTCGCGATCGCGTACACGCGCAAGGCGCTCGGCCAGACCGGTGACGGACACTTCTCGACGATCGCGGGGTATCACGAAGGGCGCGACCTCGCGCTCGTCCTCGACGTCGCGCGCTTCAAGTATCCGCCGCACTGGGTGCCGGTGAAGACGCTCTTCGAGGCGATGCTCCCGAAGGATCCCGTCACCGGGAGGTCGCGCGGCTTCGTCGTGCTCAGGCCCGGCGCGTCGTTCCCCGAGAAGGTCGAAGAGGAGATCGCCTGTCTCGGCCCGGAGCTCGCGCTCCCGTCACCGTAGCCCGCAGTCGCCCTTCTCGCGCGTGAGGCGGAAGACTCCGAAGAGCTGCGGCGGATCCGTCGCGGGGTCGGTGGCCGAGCCTGGAGATGCGCCGCGGATCAGTCGCACCTCGACCTCGCCGGACTGGAGGAGCGAGATCACGACGAGGACCTGGGTCGCGGGCGCCGTCGCCGTGGCGGGGAGATCGGCGATCGCGATCGCGTTCTTCGCGCGCCCTTCGCCGAAGCTCAACGTGCTCAGCGGGTCGTGGAGGAGCTGCGGGATGGGGCGCAGCCGCGCGCCCGCGAGGCGCTCTGCGGTGAGGAACGGCGACGTCCAGAGGCGGCCGGGGGCACTCTGCAGGCTGTCGGCGTCGAGCTCCAGACGGAGCTTCGTGCCCTCCTTCATCCCCGCGCGCACGAAGGTCGCGGACGTCACGCTTCCGCACCAGCTCTCACCGGGCTCGTTGCTCCAGCGCGTCGAGTCGGCGCATGACGCGAGGCCGGAGCCGCCGAGCAGGAGGGTGAGCAAGAGGGGGAGACGCATCACGCACCGCATTCACGCCCCTTTGGCGAGGCCGGTCGCGAGGGACGCGGCGGCCTCGCGCACCCGCGGCTCGGGGTCGCTCTTCGCGGCGCGCTCGAGGATCGCACGGGCGCTCGGGCGGCCGGCCGCAGCGATCGCACGGAGCGCGGCCTCGCGCACGAACGCGTAGGTGTCCGACGTGGCGGCCTTTGTGAGCGGCTCTTCGACGGCGGCCTTGGAATCGCGCTTGCCGACCATGCCGAGCGCGCGCGCGGCGTCGGCGCGCACGGCCCACTGCTTGTGGGTCGTGAGGATGCGCGCGAGGGAGGCCACCGCCCCTGCGTCGCCGCGCGTGCCGAGCTCCTCGATCGCGAGCCGCTGCACGTCGACGTCGGCATCCTCGAGCGCGTCGACCAGCGCTTCGCGCGCGAGCTTCGTCTCGCGTCGACCGAGCCAGCGGATCGCGCGCGACTGCACCGCTGCGTCGGGGTGGTGGACGAGCCCTGCGACGAACGGCTCCGCAGCGTCGGCGATGTGCGCGGCCGAGTCCGTCGCGGTCCCGCCGGTGGGCGGGATCTTGGCGTTGGCGGAGTCGCCCTGGGTGAACGGCGCGAACACCGCTGCGCCCTTCGGCGCCGGCGCGAGCATCGCATCGAGCGCGACGATCGCGCGATCCTTCGACGTCTGGAGCGCGGTCGAGACGGCCGCCGAGACTTGCTTCTCGTAGAGGACGAGGGCCTTCGCGTAGTCACCCGCGACGTACGCCGTCGGGATCAGCGCCGCGATCGAGCCCTCCGCGGTGAGCGGACCTTCCGGCACCGGCATCGGCTCGCCGACGGCGCGATATTCGCCGGTCGCGAAGGCGGCGAGCGCGATCGAAGCCCCGCGTCGCGCGCGCTCGATCGGATCGAGCACGCCGCCCGCGATGGTGACGATCTCGCTGTCGGTCGGCGGCTTCTTGTTCTTCCCGCCGCCCGCGAGCGCGCTCCTCGCGAGCGCGAGCGACGCCATCGAGCGCACGATCGGATCGGGCGCGGTCTGCGCGAGACCATGGATCGTCACGCGCGACGACGGATCGCCGATCTCGCCGAGCGCATGGAGACCTGCAGCGCGACCGTACGCGCCGATGTCGCCGCGCTTGAGGAACGACTCGATCACCGGCAGGTGCGCCTTGTCCTTCGTACGACCGAGGGCGAGCGCGCCGAAGAGACGCATCTCGGGCGGCACCGGCTCGGTCGTCTCGACGAGCTTCAGCTGGAGCGGCACGGCCCTTTTGTCGTCGATGCGCGCGACGCCCCACGCCGCCGCGACGCCGACGGGATCCTTCGGGATCGGCCCGCTCTTCGGGAAGAGCCACGCCTCGTACTTCGGGAGCAGCGCCGGATCGCGGAGCGCGCCGCACGCGATCATCGCGCGCGACCGGAGGAGCGGATCGGACGTGCCCGTGGCGAACGCGAAGAGCGGCGCGCCCGCGGACTTGTTCTCGACGAACGCGAGGATCTCGATGGCCGTGCGCTGCTGACCGGGATCGGGATCGGAGAGCGCGTCGATCAGCGGCTGCACGCCGCGTTGGCCGATCTTGCGCAGCTTCGCGTGCGACTCCTCGGCGTCGGATCCGCCGGCCTTCATCTTGGCGATGAGCGGCAGCGTCATGTTCGCGTACACCTCGACCAGCAGGCGGCGGTAGACGACCTTCTGCGGGTTGCCGAGCGCGATGGGCAGGAGCTCCGTCTCGAGGACCTCGAGGGTGCCGCGCTTCTGGTTGATCGCCGCCGAGAAGCGGATCGCGTTCGACACGAGCTCGTCGTCGGTGCTCCCGCGCATGACGCGGCGATAGAGCGCGTCGGCCTCGACCTCTTCGCCTTGCGCGAGGAGGAGCTCCGCGAGCTCGAAGTACACCGGCCACAGCTTGGGGTTGTGCTGGATCGCGAGGCGGAATTCCTTGATCGCCTTCGGGAAGTCCTGCTGCGAGCGATAGAGCTCGCCGAGCTTCTTGTGCCCCTCGGCGTCCTCGGGAGAGAGCTCGACGGCGGCGGCGGCCCAGCGGATCGCCTCTTCGTCGCGATAGAGCTGGAGCGCGTACTGCGCGAGGCGGCCGTAGTACTGGCGCGCGCCCTTCGGATCCGCTTTGACGAGCTCCTCGAGCACCTTCATCGCCGGTCCGACCTGCCCTTGCTGCACGAGCACGCGCTCGAGGACGAGGCGCGCGTCGACGTCGCCCGGTGACTGCTCGATGATCGCGCGGAGCGTCTTCTCGGCGTCGGCGAGGCGACGCAGATGGAGCTGCACCTCGGCCAGCAGACGTCCGGCCTCGAGGTCGGTCGGCGGCCCCTTGAACTGAGCCTCGAGCGGCTTCACCTGCGGCTCGAGCTTCTTCTGCGCGACCCACAACAGGACCAGGTGCGTGCGGGCCTCGCGACGCGTCGGCTTGTCCACCTCGTTCCGCTCGATGATCGCGCGCCACAGCCCTTCCGCCTCCGGATAGCGGTGCACGCGCTCGAGGGCGGCGGCGTGCCCCTTCTGGATCTGCAGATCGCCGGGCGCGAGATCGCGCGCGGACTTGTACGCCTCGAGCGCGTCCTCGCCGAGGTCGTGATCGAGGTACGTCTCGCCGAGCGCCGCGTACCCCTTGGCCTTGGGCTTCACGACGACGATCAGGCGCTTCCAGATCTCCTTCGCCTTTGCCGTCTGGCCGCGCTGGTACCAGTAGTCGCCGAGATCGACGATGTAGCTCGGGTCGTCGGCGTTCTTGCCGGCGAGCTTCTCCATCAGCTGGAGGGCGAGCTTGTCCTCGCCGATCTGCGAGTAGTAGAGCGCGAGGCGCTGCTGGATGTCGGGGTCGGTGGCGGCCTGCGCCTCCATGCCCTTGAGCTTGGCGAGGCACTTCGGACGTTCGCCGCGCCCGATGAGCACGTCACAGAGCTCGAAGACGAACTGCGGCTGCCCCTTGGCGTGCTGGACGAGGAGCTCGTACTGCTTGATCGCCTCGTCGAGCTTCGACTGCTCCTTGAGGAGCCGGATCAAGAGGACGCGCGCGTCGGTCCGCGTGGGCGCGCTCGCGAGCGCCTTGCCGAGCCACTTGATGGCCTTCTCCGCGTCGAACTCGGCGTAGACCTTGCCGAGGATCTCTTGGCGGTCGGCGTCGCCGGGGTTCTGCTTCTCGAGCTTCTCGGCGAACGCCTCGATCTTGTTCTGCGCGCGATACGCCTCGGCGAGGGCGTTGAGCAAGCGCGGCTTCGCACCGGCCTCGGCGCCCGCGACCGACAGTCCCTTCTCGAGGGTGGCGACCGCCTTCTCGTACTTGAGGAGCTTGATCTGCACGAGCCCGAGATCGAGCAAGGCGCTCGCGTAGACGCGGTTGTCACCGGCGGCGGCCTTGGCGACGATCTCGTATTCGACCTCGGCCTGCTCCCAATGCCCCTTCTTCTGGTAGGTGCGCGCGAGCTCCGCGCGCACGGCCATGCTGTCCTTGTTCTGGCCGACGATCTGCTCGTGCCACTTCTTCGCGGCGACGTGATCCTTGAGATCGACCGCGAGCTCCATCAACGCGCGGAGTGTCGCTTCCTTCTCGAGCTTGTCCTTGTGGAGCGCGAGCGCCTTTTCATAGGCAGCATATGCACCCTTGAGATCACCGCCGTCCTGCTTCAGACGCGCGATCGCGACGTACACCACCGCGCGATCGGGCTTCGCGGCGGCGGCCTTCTCGTATTCGACGAGGGCTTCCTTGTCGCGCTTGTCGCTCTTCAACAAGCCGGCGAGCGCGATCTGCGCGGCCCACTTGTCGTCGTCGGTCTTCACGAGGCCGTTCAGCGTCGACTGCTGCGTGGTGATCGCCGCGACCTTGTCGGAGAGCGCCTTCGCGCTCGCCTTGTCGGCGTCCGAAGCGTTCGGGTTCGCGAGCGTCTTGTCGGCCTTCGCCTTCGCCTCTTCGACCTTCTTTTTGCTCGCGGGGTCGAGGCTCACCGTCCCGCCCACCGAGAGCGCGCGCCATTCGGCCACGCCGATGTCGAGCGAGCCGTCCCGCTCGCGATAGAGCTGCGCGAGCTTGAGGACCGGTCCGGACTCGCCCGGACGCGCGAGCGCGATGACGGCGGCCTTGCGGATCGCGTCCTTCTTGCCGCTGGGGAGGATCTCGTCCTCCTCTTTGTCGGGCGTCGGATCCGGCTTGGTGACCGGCTTCTTCGGCTTCGCCCCACCGGGCGGCTGCACCACGACCGGCGGCTTCTTCGGCTTCTTCCCCTTGCTCGGGTCGAAGTCGGCGTGCGCGAGCGACGCGCTTGCTGCCGCGAGAGCAAACGTGATCACCACGAGGGCGGGGAACCGGAGGCGCATCGAGGGAGCCAATGAGTATGCCACCCTTTGGACCGGCCAGGAGCACACCGCTTGGGCGCGTCCGTTCCCGCGCGCACCCTTGCTTCATCGTCGCGTTTCGGTCGGGCGCCCTGGCAACAACCCCTCTCCGACGGAACCGAGCCACTGGTGACCACGCTCGGCGCCATGGATGGCCATCCCCGGCTCGGCCGACACGCCCGCGACTGAGCTCCGGGTGCCGTCGACGCCCTCCGCCGAGAGTGGTATGGAAAACGGTATGGCGAGCAAGAAGGTCACCATCACCCTCGAGGAGACGCAGCTCGACGCGGTCCGCAAGCTCGTCGGCGTCGGCTCCGCCAAGAGCGTGTCCGGCTTCGTCCAGCACGCGGTCGCGGTCGCGCTCGACGACGTCGCCGGGTGGGGCGCGATGCTCGGGCAGGCGCTCGAGCGGACCGGCGGTCCGCTCACCAAGAAGGAGCGCGCGTGGGCGGACACGATCCTCGCCCCGCGATCGGCGCCGAAGCGGCGACGAAGGGCCGCATGACCGGCGTCACGTTCGATGCCGGCGCGCTCATCGCGCTCGACCGCAACGATCGGCGGGTGGTTGCGCTGCTTGCCCGTGCCGCGGAGATCGGCGCGCGCGTCACGATCCCGGCGACGGCGCTGGCGCAGGCGATCCGGAGTCCTGCGAAGCAGGCGACGCTCGCTCGGCTCGTCCGGCAGCCGATGACGAAGGTCACGGCTCTCGATGGGCCGGATGCAACACGCGTGGGGATCCTCCTCGGCGCGAGCCGAACCGCCGACATCACGGATGCCCACGTCGTCGTCTGCGCGCGGCGCAACGGCGAGCCTATCGTGACGAGCGATCCCGACGATCTCGCACGGCTCGACCCGACGGCCCGCCTCATCGTCGTATAGCGACGTCGGGTTGCGGCGGGGATCGTGGGTGCGCGCGGCCAGTGGGCATGCAGCCCGAGCCGCTGGGGCTTCGCAGTGCAAGAGCGCACTCGCATTCAGCGTGTCGAGCCCGGTCATCTCGCTGACGCGCAGCCGAGCCGCGGCCCTTCGGTTTTCCGGCATGGCATACTTACCTCGTGGACTCGCGCATGCTCGCCGGCATCGAACGCGCGCTGACGCCGATCGCGCCGGTACGGCTCGCGTACGTGTTCGGCTCCCGCGTCCTCGGATCGGAGCACGCCGAGAGCGATCTCGATCTCGCGGTGCTGTTCGATCCGGCGCTCGACGCGCGCGGACGGTTCGACGCGCGGCTCCGGATCGTCGAGGCGCTGACCGAGGCACTCGGCGCGCTCGGCGAGCGCGTCGACGTCGTCGACCTGCACGATCCCGATCCCGCGGTGGCGTTCAAGGCGATCCAGGGCCACCGCGTCGTCTGCCGCGACGACCGCGAGCGCCGCATGCTCGAGGTACGCGTCGCCCGCCGTTACGACGACGACGCACCGCGGAGAGCGCTGTACCGCCGCGCCGCAAAGGCGCGATGGGGGGCACCATGACCGACGCGGACGTCGTCGCACGTCGACTGCTCGCACTGAGCGAGGCGCTCGCGAACCTCGGTCGACCGGACTGCTCGGACGTGGCGAAGCTTCGCGGCGATCCGGTGCTGCGCGCGGCCGTCGAGCGTTGGCTGCAGGTCGCGATCGAGGTCTGCATCGATGTCGCACACCACGTGATCGCCGCGGAGGCATGGACGCCGCCGCCGACAGGACGGGCGGCGTTTCTCACCCTCGCGTCGCATGGACGGCTCGATGGCGCGCTCGCGGAACGTCTCGGACGCGCCGTCGGCCTGCGAAACCTCCTCGTCCACGACTACGCCGACGTGGACCTCCAGATCCTCGCGGGGATCGTGGCGAGCGATTTGGAAGACCTGCGCGCCTTTGCGCGTTCGGCGGCGGTTTGGATCGCGGTCTAGCCGCGAGGTGGAGCGCGATGTCCATCGCCTCTTGGACGCAGACGAGGATCCCCATGGCGATCGCGTCTTGCAGGAGCAGATCGCGAGCGAACGCCTCCACGTTTCTGGACGGCGCGCCCGCAAGCGGCCGACATGGTCGTCGAGCACCGCGAGCTTGCGTGCGACGAGCCTACGGTTGGTCATCGTCGTGACTCCGCGAGCCTCGTGAGGAAGCGTTCACGATGCGGCGCGACGATCTCCTCCCAATCGATGGACCGTGCGGCTGCGGCCGCGCGCTGGGCCGCGAACAGGCCCTCCGTCTCTTCGTAGAGGCAGATTCCGTCGCGGAGGATCTGATCGGCGAAAAAGTCATCGCCGCGCGCGATGACGTGGCCGAGACGGACGAGGTCGACCTCCCGGCGGACGCTCGCGCCGATCGCGGCTCGCGAGAGCGTCGCGAACGTTCGTCACGAGAGCGTCGCCGTCACCCACCCCGCCGAGCGTAGCATCGTCGCGCAGCCGTGCGTCACGGACCTACGTACTTCATCTCCATGTGGCCGAAGGAGATCGACTCCGACCCGGTGTCCTTCACGCGGACGTACCCCGCGCACCCGAGGTCGAAGGTACCGAGCGAGAACCCCGTGTAGTCGCTACCGACTCGTTGATCCCGGTTGATCATCGTCGTGCCTCCCGCGTGGTGCACCTCGTAGACGGCCGGATACGGCGCGCGATTGTCGCCCTGGCGGTAGTACATCGTGATGGCCCAGCGGCCGGCGCCGAGCCTCGCGAGCGGAGGTGCGTAGTCGACGTGCTGCGGTCCGCTTGGATTCGGCTCACCCGCGGTGTCGACGTGCTTCGACGTGTACCAGTAGCTCTGACCGAAGGTGTGCGCGCGCGCGACGTTGGTGCGGCGGAACGCGGGAATGTCGCCGTTCTTCCCGTCGTTCGCGTCGGTCTTGGGCTCGGTCGTCGCCTCGTCACCCGTGTGTCCGTCGACGGCGATGGTGTAGACGTCGCCGACCTTCGAGGTTCCGCTCGCACAGGGAGCTTCGGCGGGCACGTCGATCGCTGCGGAGTCCGGCTGCGCCCTCGTGTCGGGTGTCGAGGTGTCGTTCTGCGTCGCGTCGCTCGACGCATCGAGCGCGTCTGCCTCGCTATCGCGCGCCGTCGTGGTGTCATCGCCGCCATCGAGGGAGGCGGCGTCGTCGGCCCGCGCATCGTCGGCCGCGTCGTCGAGCGGCGCGTCCACCGGCTCGATCGCGCCGCTGCATCCGACCAAGAGGGACAAGAGCGCGAGCCGCCGCATCCCAGCATCCTATCGCGCGCGACCCATCGACGCTCGGCGCGCACGAATGCGACTCAGGGCACGCCTCGGTGACACTCCTGCACACACGCGCCGACGGCTCGCGCGAAGCTGTCGTTGCTCGGTTCGTCGGCCGACGCTACGTTTCATACATGTCCGCGAGCGTCGCCCTCCATGATTCCACAGCATGTCGCGATGGCCGGTCGTCGATCGCGTGCATCGGGCGAAGCTCCTCTCCGAGCTTCGCGTGCGCGACACGCGCCGAGCCGCCGCGCACACGCCTGCTGAGCGCATCGAGCGCATGTTCGACCTCATGGCGCTCGCCGAGCTCGTCCACGCGGGCGGCCGCACGCAGAGTGACGAGTCGGCCGAGGACTGGCTGCGCATCAAGGCGCGGCTCCGCGATGCCGATGAACGCTGACGTAGCGCGCGATGCCCTCCGTCGCCTCGCGCGGTTGCTCGCGGAGTGGCCGCATGGAGCGGCGATTGTCGGAGACGTCGCGATCAGCGCGCGCGTGCGACCGCGGTTGACCGACGACGTCGACGTGGTCATCGCCGTACCCGCGGGGGAGCTTCCGGCGCTGCTCGCCTTGGCAAGGCACCACGGCTTCGTCGAGGACGACGCGCCGGGCGCGAAGGAGCTGGCAGCCGCGGGCTTGCTGCGGCTGTGGTCGTCGGAGTCACCGATGCCGTACGGAATCGACTTGATGTTCGTCGACAGCGATCACCTCGAGCAAACCGTCCGAAGGAGCACGCAAGTCGACGTCGGTGTCGGATCGCTTCCCATCGCAACGGTCGAGGATCTGCTGCTGCTGAAGCTCGAAGCGCATCGACCGCACGACATCGACGACATCCTCGCGATCAAGGATGCCCATGGCGCGACGCTCGATCTCGACTACGTCCGCCGCGTCGCTGCGCGCCTCGATCTCGGAGACCGCCTGACGCTCTGCTTCGCGCAGTAGGTCGGTACCTGGGCCAGCACGCGCAGCGTTGCTGGCTCATGTCGGAGCGGTGGAGATCTCACGGCGCAGGAGCGTGCGGAACACGAGGATGTGGAGGATGAGCATGCCCGGCACCCCGAACGCGACGACGTAGGCGATGGGGCCCATCTGCGGCGCGACCTTCAGGTGAGCTGCGCCATACCCGTTGTGGATCATGTCGAGTAGGCCGAAGACGTTGAAGACCCAGACCAGCTTCGTCGCATGAGCCCATGACTTCTCGAGCGCGACCATAGAGAGCATCGCGAGCACCGCAGTGATGCCGTCGCCCCATGCGAGCGGCAGCGCCCATTCCTCGGGCACGCTCGAGAGGCCGGGGAACATCGCCATCGCCCCGACGGTCCGGAACATGTGCGGCAGGACGACGATGAGGAGCGCCTCGCGCTTCGACCTCCGATCGATCGCCGGGACGACGTGGACCCACGCGACGATGCTCCAGGCGCAGACGCTGGAGAGCATGAAGAGCGCGAGGAGTCTTGCGGCGGGCGGCATGGTCTCCCTTGGTTGTCGCACGCAGCGTCCACCCGCGGCAGCACCCGTTGGACGCAGACGAGGGTTGCCCTGACCCGGACGTGCTACGAACCTCGCCCGCATGCGCGAAGCGGTCCTCGTCCGAGCGCGTCCGCTCTCGCCGAGCGTCCGCGAGCTCACCTTCGATCCGGGACCGGATCATCAGTTCGTCCCCGGCCACTGGGTGACCTTCTTCCGCGACCAGCCCGGTGAGGAGCCGCTCAAGCGGCAGTACTCGGTCGCCTCCGCGCCGCGCGCCGACGGCACGTTCGATCTCGCGGTCACGCACGTCGAAGGGGGGCCGATGAGCACGTTCCTCCACGACGCCGAGCTCGGCGCCCGCGTGCGCATGCTCGAGGCGCAGGGGATGTTCGTCCTAGCCACGCCGGTGCGGCCGATCCTGATGGTCGCGACCGGCACCGGCATCGCTCCGTTCCGCGCGATGCTGCAACACCTCGCGGTGCGTGCGAACACGGACGTCACGCTGCTCTTCGGCCATCGAACCCCCGAAGATCTGCTGTACGTCGACGAGCTGCAGGCGCTCGCCGCACGCTGGCCGCGGTTCCGCTACGAACCGACGTTGTCGCGCGCCGACGATGCGTGGACCGGGCGGCGCGGGCACGTGCAGGCGCATCTGCCCGAGCTGGTGTCGCGCATCGGCACGAACCTCGACGTGTACGTGTGCGGCCTCACCAAGATGGTGAAGGACGTACGGCGCCATTGTCGCGAGGAGCTCGGCGTCGACCGCAAGGCCGTCCACATCGAGCGCTACGACTAAATCACCGGTCGCAATTCTCGAAAGCGTATCGATCGATTGAACACGGAGGCACGGAGGCACGGAGATCCGAGAAAACAGGGAGCCGGGGAGTCGGGGAGACGAGAAGGAGT
>JBKJQC010000657.1:0-4144 GCA_046593995.1 Polyangiales bacterium | reverse complement strand
CCGGCGCCGGTCCCGCGTGGTCTCGGGCGCCTTGTGCAACACCTGCAGCTCCGCGTCGAAGCCGCCGAGATCGAAGCGACCGCGCCGATCGGCGACGAGCCCGTGCTTCGCGGCGATCGCCGCCCCCTTCCCCGCAAGCGGCGACAAGAGCACCACGCGACCATCGCTCCGGAGCGCGCGCGACACGTTCGCGAACCACGCGTCGAAGAGCTCGTCGAGGCCGTGTCGATCCTTCACCCGGCGGCCCATCGGCGGGTTCGTGATCACGAGCGTCACCGGCTCCGGCGGTCGCGCGTGGCGCGCGTCGTCGACCACCACCACGGCGTCGACGCCAGCCGCCGCGAGGTTCTTCCGCGCGGTCTCGACCGCGGTGGGATCGCTGTCGCACCCGTACAGCGCACGGCAGCCGCCGAGGCGCGCGCGCTCGATCAGCTCGGTGCCTCCGCCGACGAAGGGATCCCACACCACCTCGTCGTCGCGGAACCCCGCGACGCGCGCGAGGGCTGCGGCGATCGTCGGGTGCGAGGACCCTTGCACGTCGCCGATGCGGTAGGGGAACCGCGGATCGGGGAGAGACTTCGGCCACAGCTCGACGTGCACCTCGTTCGTTCGTGACGGGTCCTTGGCGCCGCGCTCGACGACCACGACCTCCCAGTCGCTGTCGGTGGGATCGTTGCGCAGATTGCGCGCGATCGCCGAGACGGCGCCGGCGACGCGATACGTCGCGGCGCGTTTGTGGCCTGCGCCGGCCCACTCGAGGCGATAGCGCACCGGACCGCGCCCGAAGGTCTCGAAGATCTCGCGCGCCTGGAGCCCGGTGAGGGCGGCGACGACGCGGTCGTGCGCGGCGCCCTCCCTCGGCACGATCAGCGGGAAGCCGAAGCGCAGCGCCGTGCGCGCGCGGAACGCGCTCTCGAGCGGACCGTCGAGGAGCGTTTCGACCGCGCCGCGCCCGACGACGCGCGCGGGAGGTCCGAGCTCTTCGCAGGCGAGCTCCTCGAGGCCGCTCCGCACGTGGAAGATGATCGGCATCGGCCGAAGCGGTGCTGCGCTCGCCAGGATGGTCGACACGTCGTCGGCGCGCTTCTGCACGCGGTGGAGCGTGCGCTCGAGCTTGAGCACCGACTCGTCGCGGATGCGGCCGAGCTCCTTGTCGTCGGTCTCGATCGAGCGCAGGAGCGCGAGCCCGCGCGCGCCACCGACCTTGCCGAGCGAGGCTGCGATCGACCGACGGTGGTCGACGCGCGGCTCCTTGTCCCACTGGGCGCAGAGGCGGTCTTCGAGCCCCTCCGCCTCGACGCCCGCCGGAACCTTCCCGAGCGCGAGGATCGCGTTGCGCCGCGTCTTGTCGTCTTCGTCCTCGAGGCGCTCGAGGAGCCAAGGGATGTACTTCGCGTGGTGGGCCGCGATGCGACCGACCACGCGCGCGATCCGCCCACGCAGGGGCGGACGCGCCTCGGGGAAGCGCGCGAGCGCGGCGTCGGCAGCGTGCGTACCACCGCGGACGAGTGCCTTCTCGGCGAGCTCGGCGTCGTCCTCTTCGCCGGCGAGCGCGGCGACGAGCGCCTCGACATGGTCGCGCCCGGGAACGAATCGCGCGTCGCGCGCTGCTTCGAGGATCGGCTTCTTGTTCATGCGCTTGTGCCACCCCGAGCCCGAGAGGCCCTGGCCTCGCGCGTCGCCCAATGACGACGCACCCAGGCCGGACGAGTGTCGGCGACACTCGTCGCGAGCACGTCGCGCGTCCAGCGTTCGAGGAGGCGATCGGCTTCGGCGAAGCGGCGCGCCTTTCAGCGCTTGCGGCGCATCGCCTCGCGCGCGACCGCCTCGTCGGCGAGCGCGTCGCGCAGCTCCGTCAGGCGGGCGATCACTGCGTCGAGCGCCCCCGGCAGGTGCGGGTTGCGGCGCGCGACCTCCCCCTGCACCTCGTACGCGAACCCGGCGAGGCGCGTCGCGTGCGCGAAGCCGCGCCCCGCGAGCGAGAGCGCCGTCTCGTCTCGCGCAGCCACGTCGAAGATCGCGTGCGCTGCGACGAACGGGAGGTGGGAGACGAGCGCGACCGCGGCGTCGTGCGCGTCTGCGGTGCAGCGGACGATCCGCGCGCCGAGCGCCCGATGGAACGCCGCGACGTCCTCGACCGCTTCACCGAGCACACCGTCGTCGCACACGGCCACGACCCCGCTCTGCCACGCGTCCGCCCGCGCCGAGGCGAAGCCCCCCTTCTCACCGCCGAACATCGGGTGGGCGCCCACGAACGTCACACCGGGTCGCACCTCGCGACGGGCGGCGGCGAGCACCGAGAGCTTGACGCCGGCGACGTCGCTCAGGACGGCGCCGTCGCGCAGGGCTCGCGATACCGGCCCGAGGAGCGCCTCGATCGCGGACACGGGCGCGCAGAGGACGACGAGATCGCACTCCACGAGCGGCGCCGCGTCGACCGTCGCATGCAGCGAATCGCAGAGCGCGTCTCCACCGCGTGAGACCGCGTCCCGCACGTCCGCGCGCGGCTCGACGCCGATCACCCGTGGACGCTCGCCCGCTGGGAGCGCTCGGATCGCCAGCGCCAACGAGCCGCCGATCAGCCCGAGGCCGACGATCCCGATGCACGCGCTCGGGGTCGTGAAGGTCATCCGCTCGGAAGGTGCAGGTCGGGCCGAAGGACCTTGGCGCCGCGGAGATAGACGTGACGCGGAGGACCGGCGCCGTTCACGTGGAGCATCACGCGGCACACGCGAGGGAGCGCACCGGGCACGTCGAGCTCCTGCGCGCACATCATCGGGACCTCGGCCCAGCCCCAGCGGCGCGCTGCGAGCGCGGGGAACGACGAGCGGAGATCCGGCGTGAGCGTGAAGATCGCCGACACGATGTCCTTCGCGGAGAGCGCGTTCTGCTCCGTCAGCGCTTCGCACAGCTCTTCCACGGCCAGAGCGATCGCGTCGGGCGAATCTTCGTCGAGCTGCACGGCGCCGCGGATGGCGATCATGTCACGATCAACATAGCTTGCTCGCGTGCCGACCGCGCGCGAGATCCGCCTCCTCGAACCGGGCGACGAAAACGTCGTCGAGTCGTTCCTCCGCGCGCACACGGACACGTCGATGTTGCTGCGCTCGAACCTGCGCAGCGCCGGTCTGGTCGATCGCGGTGCCACCTTCCAGGCGACGTGGGTCGGCGCGTTCCGCGACGGCGAGCTCGTGTCCGTCGCGGCCCATTGCTGGAACGGCGTCCTCATCCTCCAAGCCCCCGAGCAGGTCGACGACGTCGCGCGCGAAGCGGTCGTCCGCTCCGCGCGCAAGCTGCGTGGGCTCGCAGGCCCGTGGTCGCAGGTAGAGCGCGCGTCGGGCGCGCTCGCCGTCGATCGCGCTTCCGCTGCGAAAGCGTCGCCCGAGGACCTCTTCGCGCTCGACCTCGATCACCTCGTGCTGCCCGCGGTCCTCGAGCACGACGGCGTGCAGTGCCGCCGGGCGATCGAGGCGGATCTCGCCATCCTGCCGCAGTTCCGCCATGACTACTGCGTGGAGGCGCTCGGCTCGACCCCGGGTCCGGCGCTCCTCGAGGCCACACGTGGCGAGATGGCGCGCGTCGTCGCGGACGGCTCCGGGTTCGTCCTCGCCGTCGACGGCGAGGTGGTCGCCTACTCCGGCTTCAACGCGCGCCTCCCCGACGTCGTCCAGATCGGGGGCGTCTGGACGCCGCGCGGCGCACGTGGCCGGGCCTTCGCGCGGGCGGTCGTGGCCGGTTCGTTGCGAGCCGTGCGCAACGAGGGGGTACGTCGCGCCATCCTGTTCACTGATCGCCACAACGTCGCCGCACGGCGGGCGTACGTGGCGATCGGGTTCGAGCCCATCGGGGACTACGGGCTCGTCCTGATCTGAGGTAGAAGGTTCGACCCTTGCGACGGTTCGCGGCAGCTGCGTTCTCGATGTGCGTCCTCCTGGCCGGCTCCTTCGCGAGTCGCCGGGCCGAAGCCGCACCCGAGAAGCGCTCCGTCCCGGACTACGACGGCCGGGGGGGCCCCCCGACCACCGTCGGTGACGGACTCCTCTGGGGTCCGCGCGTCGTCGCGGCGCCGCTGTACCTGACCCACGAGTTCATCGTGCGCCGCCCGCTCGGGTGGCTCGTCTCCACGGCCGAGCGCAAGAACTGG
>JBKJQC010000579.1:0-22948 GCA_046593995.1 Polyangiales bacterium | reverse complement strand
CCCGAAGGACCGCGGGTGCGCAGCCCGGTGGTGGTCGTGGAAGGGAGACGCGAAGTGGCTCGACGATCAGCTCGATGCGATCGAGAAGGAGCACCCGATCGATCCACGGCGCACCTACATCGCAGGCTTCTCCGGCGGAGCGTCCTTCCTCGGCTTCCGTATGCGCGAGCTCTCCGATCGCTACGCCGCGATCGGCATCGAGGGCGGCGGCATGACCCCATGGCCGCTCGAGTGCCCGAGAACGAAACGCCCCATCCACTTCCTCGTCGGAGACGCGAATCCACTCCATTCATTGGCGCAGGACCTACGCGCATATTGCGAAGGGTGCGGCCTGGAGGTGACCTGGGAGCTCCTCCCGAAGACCAATCACGAAGGGGAATGGAAAGCCCTCGGCACCCGCGCCGACAGCATCCTCGGATGGTTCCTCGCGCACCCGTTGCCCGTCCCGCCGCCCGCGCCTTCGCCGTCTCCCTCGCCTTCTCCTTTTTCTCCTTCTCCTTCGCCCTCGCCCTCGCCCTCGCCTCCGCCTCCGCCTCCACCGCCGCGCGTCGCGCCGTCACACTGCGGCTGCGGCGTTCCCTCTTCCTCTGCGACGCCACCAGCGCTCGCGCTCGCCCTCGCTGCCGCGCTCGGAGCCCGTCGCTACACTCGAAGACGATGAGCGCGTACCGCACCGCGCGCTTGATCCGAGAGCGTCGAGAGGTTGCCACGGAGGATACGCTACGGTCGCTCTCCGTGACCGCACCGTGGATCGTCCTCGCGGCAGGGGGAGCGCTCGAGACCGCGTTTCTCCCGAAGCGCGTCTTCGACCTGCGCGCCGACTATGCGGTGCGCACGAGCATCGCCCTCTCGCCGGGTGCGCTCGACTTCGTGACGCTCACGGCGATCGCGGCCACGAGCGGCGGCGCGGCCTACCACGCGAACGATCAGCTCGACGCGGACGGTGTGCCGTTGCACCTCCGCTGGTCAGAGGCCGATCTCCTGGTCGTCTTCCCCGCCACGGCACGCGTCCTCGCGGAGTCTGCGCTCGGCATCGTGCGCTGCGCGGTCACGCGGCTCGTCGCCTTCACGCCGAAGGAGCGCATCCTGTTCGCGCCCGCGATCCACCCGCAGATGGATCGTCGTCTCTACGCAGATCACGTGGCCAAGCTCGTCGCGCTCGGCTGCGCGATCGTCGGCGACGAGACGCTGTTCGCCGCGTGGGGGGAGGTCGAACGCGCCATCGTCGAGCGGCTCTCTCTCACGCAAAGACCACGGTCGGCCGAGCCGATCGTCCTCACCGCGCTCGATCCCTCGCGCCCGCCTCGCGCAGGCGCTGGGTCATGACGCGCAGAAGCGCCTCGTAGAGCGAGGGATCGCGTCGCCCGGCGCGGCGAATCGCGTCTCCCTCGAGCGAGAGCAGCCGACACGCCGTCGCCGCGACCGCCGAGGCCGATCGCGGCGCGCCGTCGAAGATGGCCATCTCGCCGAAGCAGCTCGGCGGACGCAACGTCGCGAGCGTGACGTCACCACGGACGATCGAGATCTCCCCCTCCAGGAGGACGTGCAGCTCGTCGCCCCGCTCCCCCTCGCGCACGATGATCTCGCCGGCGTCGTGGGTTCTCTCCATCGCATGACGCGCGAGCTCCGCGAGCTGTTCGGCGGTGAGGCCGACGAACATCGGGACGGCCCGCAGGCGGATCAGGTGGTCGAGGAGCATCCGCACGTCGTCGTGCGCAGCGTAGCCGCTCGCGCGGTCGGCTGCGGCAAGCGCGAGCGGAGGCAGCGCGTCGCGATCGATCGGTCCCGCCCCGACACCGGTGAGGAGCGCGCGGATCGTCGCGTCCCCGTCGCTCGCGATGTCGAGCAGCACGGGATCCGCGGTCGAAGCGCCCTCGACCAGCGCCGCGACCTCGGCGAGGGCCGGCGCCTCCTCGGTCTTCGCGCGGGCGAGCGCGACGTCGAGCGCCGATCTCCGTGCGAAGGCGAGGAGCGCGTCGCGCGCGACCACGGTCACCGGATCGTCACCTGGCAGACGAGCGGCCCACAGGCAAGCGCCGCCGGCGACCTCCAGCGCACGGTCGAGCGCTTCCGGCGCGGGCGCGAGTCCGAGGTCGATGCGCAGCGCGGCAGCGCGAGCGTTGATCGCGGGCAGCTCCTCTCGTGGCAGTATCGTCAGCATCTGTCGCCACCGTCTCGTGCCCCGGCGCGGGAGGTTCGTGAGCAGCGCCTCGGGG
The DNA here is from genome assembly GCA_046593995.1 of Polyangiales bacterium. Taxonomy (GTDB): domain Bacteria; phylum Myxococcota_A; class Polyangia; order Polyangiales; family JADJMO01; genus JALHOE01. The sequence goes on along the minus strand of JBKJQC010000579.1, from coordinate 20,732 downwards.
ACGACACCGAAGCGACGGCCGTGCGCGACGAGCGCTTCGAGCACGTCGCCCGTGCGATCGGGATCGAGCAGGGCGAAAACGAGCCGGTCCTCGCCGCGCTCTTCTGCCGCGAGCAGCTCGGCTTCGAGCGCCGGCGCCGTGGCCACCCGGCGCGCCGCGACGATCGCCTCGTCGCGCGCCACGTCCGCGACGGCGCTGAGCCGCAGGAGAAGGCGCGCGTCCTCGGCCTCGAGCACGCGGGGAGCGAGACGTCGGATGAGGCGCTCTGCCGCGCGACGTGGCGGGGTCGCGCCACGGGAGAGCGCACGAACGATCGCGAACGGGTGACGCGCGCTGTCGACCGCGTGGTCGACGAGATCCTCGATCACGCCGTCCCCGAACGACTCCCCGAGGGTCGCGGCGGCGCCCTCCACCACCAGCGCATCGTCCGCGCGCAGACCCTCTTCGACCGCGGTGATCCAGGCGGGATCCGCGGAGGCCGACGTCGAGAGGTGGGCGTTCGCCATCTCGATGAAGCCCGGACGCTCGTCTCCTTCGAGATAACGCTCGAGCCACACGACGCTCGCGTACCAGTACTCGGCGGGATCGCGCGTGTAGTGCAGATCGAGGTGCGCTCGTGCGCGATCGCGCGCGAGCTCCGCCTCCGCGAGGTCGCGCGCGTCGAGCTCCGGCACGAGGGCGACGAGGGCGGTGTAGGAGAGGCCCTCGCGCGCCGTGATGCGCCGGAGTCGCGCGAGCCTCACCGGATCGACGGCGAGCGCTGCCGCATCGGGGACGAACGCCGCGGTCGGTCGGCCGCCGAACTTCGGAGCGAGGGCGCGACGCATCATCGCGCACCGCTCCTGCAACGGCCGCAGGCTCGCCGAGAAGACGTCGAGCTCGGTCACGATGGCCGCCGCCACGCGGTCGCACACCTGCTCCTCCACGAAGTGACTCCCCGCATCGAGGCCGCGCGAGATGCGCAGGTGATGCGTCGTCTCGTGCGCGATCACGAATGGCAACGCGGCGTCGTAGAACTGAGCGGCTTCCTCGACCGACGCACACCCCATGTAGGGCGCGAAGAACGCCCAGCGGAGTCGATCGACGCCATCTTCGACGATCGGCGGGCAGAAGGCGATCACGCGCGCTTCGTGGAGATACCCCGGGCAGGGGTGGAGGTCGGCCGAGACGCGCAGCGCAGGATCGACGTGCAAGCCGTACGAGGCGAGGAAGCGGCGCAGCTCTGCGAGGATCGCCTCGCCGCGCGCGATCCATTCGCTCGCACGTGCGGTCATTCGAGCGGCACCTCCAAGCGCCGTCCGAGCGCGAGCTCGGCGGCGAAGTGGAACGCTCCGTAGCAGGAGGCGACCTCCGCGAGATCGCGTGGCAGGTGATCCTCCGCGAGGATGATCGCCTCCGGCGGCATGCCCGCGAGCGCCAGCGCGGGTCTGGCGAGCGCGCGGGCTCCGAGGCCGAAGAGGAGCGCGCGCGGCTCGGCTCCGACGATCGCCCGCCGCAGGAGTGCTCCGAGCCGCTCGATCGCGCAGGCGTGCATCTCGCGCGCGAAGTGGAGGAGCGCATCGTCGTCGACCAGCGTGCGGTCGAGGGCAAGCGCGTCTGCGAGCGCGCGCAGCGCCTCGTCGCGAGAGGGCAGTAGGCCGAAGAACGCGAGCTTCCGCGCGTGCTCGGGGTCGAAGAGCTCGAGCACCACCGCGACGTTCTCGAAGGGGACGCCGCGGGCGGCGATGGGCAGCTCGACCCCGTCCAGGGACACGGACGACGCGAGCGCATCGAGCGGCGTCGTCTGCACGCCGAACCAAGCGAGCTTCCCGTCCGCGATCCGATGAAGGGTGTGGCGGGCGCGGTCACGAATCTCGATCACGTCGTCGACCAGGATGGTGGTTCCGCTCGTCATCCCGCCGGTGTCGATCACGACGCCGCGCGACGGGCTCCCGAGGAACGGCGTTCGCCGAGCGAGGTGCACCGCGCCCATCGGGTTCGTGAACGCGAGCGGCCCCACGACCGATGGATCGCCGCGCTGCGCGTCCGCCGCGGCGACCACGGTGCCGTCGCCGGACAAGAGATGCACGTCGGCGCGCGGGAACGTGCGCGCGAGGACGGCGGCGAGATGCACCACGCCTTCGGCGAAGCTCGGGTAGGCGTACCCGCAGCTGTTCACTGCCACGACGGTGGAGACGTCGGGGAGCTCCGACAGCGCGCGCGGCACGCCGACCTCGAAGTCGGCATGGCGCGCGTAGGGACGACGCAGATCGCAAGGCAGCGTCGCACTCGACCAGCGCGGTCTACACCCAGGACGACCGACGCACCACTTGACCTTCGCGTTGCCTACGTCGAGGCCGAGGACCTCTAGCAAGCGGCTCGGCGCATCGACGGATCCGTCGCGGCGCGGTGTTGCTTCGCGAACGTGCGCACGTCGTCGGCGCTCATCGTGGCGATCGTCTTCGACTCGTCGGCGGAGAGCTCGAGGCCGAGCTCCTTCGCGGTGGCGCTCGGATCGCGGAGCAACCGCTCCATGAACGACGCGTCTGCGAGTGCCTTGTCCAGCAGCTTGTCGGTATCGTCGCCGGTCATCGATCCTCCCGTTGTGCGCGCGTACATTCAAGCACCTCCGCGAGCACTCCGCCAACCTCGTCCCACGTCGAGCACGAGCGGAGGGGAACCGTCGAGAGGATGGGATCTTCGTGGAGGGCGCGCGAAACGTCGACGTCGAGGGCGATCACCGCGCTCAGGGTCCCTTTGACCATCCAGTGACGCGTGAACCACACCGTCGATCCCGCGAGCCCGACGATCGGCTTGCCGCGCGCGAACAGCCAGCCGCACTCCATCGCGCAGTCGACGCCGAGCGCGTCGAGCAGCACGACCGCGCCATCGCACCGCTCCATCTCGTCGAGGCAGGCGCGCACGATCCCACGTGACAGCTGCGTGTGCTCCACCTGCGGCGTGAAGGTCTGCGGCAGGACGAGCTCGAACCGCGGGGCGAGGGCTCGCTGCAGCCGTAGGTTGATCGGGGCGTTCGCGATCGCGGCCGACAGATACAACCGCATGCGTACAGTGAGTCTACACGTCGATCACGCCGCCCACAGGCTCGAAGCCCGAGAGGGTCGAGAGTCGAGAGTCTAGAGTCGAGAGCCCGATCCGTGCGCGGGCGTTTAGCGTGCTCGGACGCTCGGGTCACGACCTCGGCTCTCGGCTCCGGGAGCTCTCGACTCTCGACTCTCGACTCTCGACCGCTCGCTCTACGAGAGCATCGTGGTGAACGCGACGCGCATCTGCTGGGCGGAGCGGCTGGCGGAGAGAGTCTCGACGATCATCTGTGTCGCGCGAGCTCCGGATCTCCAGAACTGATCACGAGCGACGATGTCCGCGCTTGCGGCTCGATCGGCGAACGCGCGAGGATGGGAACCATGATGGTTCGCGCAAGCGTGCTCGCAGCCCTTCTCGCAGGCATCCTTCGGATGCGGCCTCGAGCCGGCGCAGGCGCCGGACGGATCCGGTGACTTCTTCATCGAGCGGATCGGCCAGGACCCGCCGGCCTTCCAATGGGTCGGCGGCACCGCAGCCGGCGTCGACGTGCACGGTCCGAGCAACGAGAACATGTGGACCGTCGGTTCGTTCGACACCGGCTTCGAAGGCCCAGCCACCTACGGCGTCACGCCGCCAGGCGCGAAGGTGTACCAAGAGAAGAAGCCGCTCGTGAAGGGCCGCGACTACGTCTTCACGGTCACGCTGAAGAGCGGCAAGGTGGCGACGCTGAAGTTCCAGCCGTGACACCACGACCGACGAGACACATCCACAACGATCATTGCGGCAGCCTTCGCAACGAAGAAAACGGAAACGGCTTCCAGAAGGGCGTCTTGATCGATCCCGCCGCCTCGTCGAGCGCGAACCACGTCTCGGTCGCCGACGGCCGCAGCACGTGGAAACTCTGGGCCGGCATGTAGCCCTGTCCGAGGAGCAACGCGCGCTTTCCGTCCTTCGCTACGGCGATGTCGAGGATCAGCACCGCGTGGCCGAACGGATTCCCGCTCATGACCATGAAGTCGCCGGGGGCGAGCTCGCCGAGCGTGAGGACTGGGATCGCCTCCTTCTCGAGCGACGCGGTGTTGGCCGAGCCGTACACCTCGTCGAGCCACGCGCGGAAGGCGGTGTGCGTCGGCTGAATCGGCGCGACGGTCTTCGTCACGAGCTTCGAGGCCTCCCACACCTTGCGCTCTCCCTCGAGGTACTTGGCGAAGGAGAAGGGCCCGGAGCCTGCGGTCGAGTACTGCTGATCGCGCCTTCCTTTCGACCATTGCCACTCGGCGTGCATGCGGATCACCGAGTCCGCGCACTGCTGCAGATCGGCGGTCCCGATGTCGATCGCGACGACCGCTGCGAGGTTCGCGTGATCGCCCATGAGGATGCGCGATCCCTTGTAGGAGACGACCGGAGTGCCGAGCGGCGCGAGCGGCAGCGTGCGGAGGAACGCGCCGAAGCCCCGGGGCTGCACCGGGACACGCGCGTAGCCGGAGGGTGGCGCGATGCGTGACGCGATCGTTCCGTCGGTCGGGCCGACCGTCCACGCGTGCTCGACATTCTCGGTCTTCTCGAGCACCAACGCCTCTGGCTTCGGGACGGGCGCGCTCTTCAGCGGCTCGCTCTTCATCGTCACGGCCTCCATCGCCGCACCCTTCGGCGCGGTGGCCGACGGGGCCGGCGGGTGCAGGTCGCGATCCTCGAGCTCGTGGCAGCCGACGAGCGCGACGGCGAGGAGGAGAGGGCGCATGCGCATCGAAGCTCGGAAACTCTTCAAGGAGCGATCTTGGTGTAGAGCGTGAATCCGCCGAGGCACATCTCGTCGAGCGTCTCTTCTCCGATGCGAACGTCCACCGGGGCGACGAGCTTCCGCTCCTGCAGCGCGGCGACGAGGTGATCGTTGTCCATGCTGTTGTCGTAGGTGCAGCGGATCCTGAGTTTGTCGCCGGCGTTCAGCGTGGGAAGCGACTCGATGGGCGCGTCGTAGGCGTAGCCGCGCTGCCAGTTGAAGTCGTAGCGCGGCGCCTGGAGCAGGCACTGCGTCTTCGGCTGTCCGGGCTTCTCGTTCACGCGCTCGACGTCGATCTTCATGTCCTTCCCGAGCCAGTGCATGTGCGGCGTGACGCCCGCGATGCGGAGCTCGGGGAAGGGCTGTCCGCCGAAGGTCGAGGGCATCGTCATCTCGACGTTCTCGATGTGCCCCTTCGCGCCGGCGGGGATGAGGAACTGCGGTCCCGCGGTGTCCCCCGGGCCGGCGACGACCTGGCCGCCGACCGGAACGCCGAAGAGCCGCATGCGCGCCTCCCACACCGGCGTGCTCGTCGCTTTGCGGAGCGAGAGCTTGGTCGAGTCGCTCTGGCTCTCGGTCGTCGGGTGGTAGTGCATCTGCGCGACGAGGACCGTGCCCGCGGCGAGGCGCAGCGCAGCGCCCGGTGCGTACGTCGTCGGCTGGCTGCCCGGCACCCACCCGCCGATCGTCGTGGCTGCGGCGACCCCGACGCCGCCGAAGCAGGGATAGCTGCCGGTCGTTCCCGCCTTCTTCACCGCCGCGCCGGACGCGTCCGCGTAGAGCACGACGTGGTGCGCGATCTTGGTGTTGCCGGGCTCGACGGCGAGCGCCTCGAACCAGGTCTCCTCGGTGAGCTTCGGATCGACGACGAAGCAACGGAACTCGTCCGCGCCGCCCGGGGCGACGGTCCACTGCGACGTCGGGACGCTGACGTCGGCTTGGAACGTGACGTCGGGGAACGTCTTCGCTGGCGGCGCCTTTGCGGGATCGCCCTCGACCGCGCCCTCCTCGACCCACTGCACGATCGTGTCGATGTCCTTCTGTGGCAGGCGGAGATCGTGGCGGAGCGGGTGCGGAGGCTTGCACTCCGTCGTCTCGTCGGCGCCCCACGGCGGCATCGTCCGATCGGCGACGTTCAGCTTGATCAGCCCCGCCTTCGGCCTGGTCTCGCGGTAGGTCAGCATCGAGAACGGACCGAGCCCACCTGGGCGGTGACAGTCCTGACAGCTCCGCTGGAGGATCGGCTCGACGTGCTCGTGGAAGGTCACCGACGCTGCCGTCGTTCCCGCGTCGGTCTGTGCGGCGGGAGGAGCCTCGGCCGGCGTCGACGAGCACCCGAGGAGCAGGGAGGCGAGGGGAGCGATCAGCGCGCGGCGCATGACCGACAGTGTGATGGAGACCGGCCGCCTACGCGAGCCGCGCGCGAATGGTCGCGAGATCCTTCGGCTCGGCGTCGACGATCAACGTGTCGCTGCGGGACACCCGGTCGCGCGCCCTCACGGCGATGGCAGAGCCCTCGGAGAGCTTGCTCACGAGCCGACACGCGACGAGCTCCTCGAGCTCGGCGACGGTCTTGCCGTCCCCCTGGGCCCCGACCGTCACCTCGGCGGTGACCCGGATCGTCTGCCCGACGCGATACGCCGAGACGACGCCGCGCTCCGTCGCTTGCAGCGCGATCAAGGGGGCTGCGACCGCGCTCGTCGAGAACGAGGTGTCGAGCTCGAGCGCGAGGCCGACCTTTGCGGCCATGCCCTGATCGAACATGCGCATCACCACGCGGATGCTCGGGTTCATCCGCTTCGCGTCGATCGCGATCTCGAGGTTCGCGAGATCATCGTTCGTCGCGCAGACGATCGCCTTGGCGTTTGCGACGCCGGTCGCCGCGAGGAGATCGTCGCGCCGCGCGTCGCCCACGTGCACCGGCACCCCGAGGGCGCGGACCGTCTCCACGAAGATCGCACCGCCGTTGCGCTCGACGGCCACGAGCTCGGATCCGAGGCGATGGAGCTCCTCGACGACGCGATAGCCGATGTGCCCGAGGCCGCAGACGACGACGTGATCGCGCATGTGCTCGCTCATGAGGGACACCCACAGCTCACGTCGCGCGTCGCGATCGAGGATCTCGGCGCCGACCTTGAAGAGGCCCTGCGCGACGAGGACCAGACCGACCATCGGCGTGATCCAGAAGACGAGGCGGGAGACGGTGCTGTCGGGGAAGGGCGCCGTGGGCTCGAAGAAGAGCTGCGTCCAGACCGCGTATGCGGTCGAATGGAAGTCGCCGAGCGCCGCTCCGTGGCGCGCGAGATCCCTGCGCACGACCACGGTCGCGAGGAGGGTGTAGACCACGACCCCGAGGAACGGGGGGAGGAGCCGACGCAGGACGTACCGCGCGATCGCGAGGCGGATCGCGATGGCGCGGCCGAGGCGCGCGACCGGCTGGGACATCCTCGGATCAATGACCGGCGCGGGAGACGAGATCCGCCGCGACGTCCCCATCGATCTCGAGCGCGTCGGCCGCGGCGAGGATCAGCTCACGCTCTGCCGTCCGGACGACGCCGTCGACCGCCATGAGCCGGATCGCCATCGCGAGCGCCGCGTGACGCATCTTCGGCTCCGGCAGGCGCTCCTTGACCGTCGCGAGTCGTGCCTCGCGCCCCTCGGATTCCACCGCGACCTCGATCTTCGCGACGAGCGCGTCGAGATCGTCGATCTTGCGGTCCGTGAGCGACTCCACGCTGGTGCGGAAGTGCGCGCGCTCCTCGTCGCTGAACTCGTCGTCGGCGGACGCAGCGAGGTAGAGCAGCTCGACGATCGCCTCGAGGCGAGGGGCGTCGAAGCCGGAGAGAGAGGGCGGTACGCTCGGCATGGCAGCGAAAGTACATGACGCGGCGCCCCGGTGTAACGCCCTGTGAAAAGCTTCACAGCGAGCCTCCTCCGTGGGGCGCATGGTCGGTTCATGATCGTGCGGTTCATGACCAAGCTCTCGCTCGTCGCGATCCTCTTCGTCGCTGCCTGCGGTGGCTCGCAGCGCGCACCTGAGCTTCCGCGCGGGGCGGTCGCCGTCTCGGCCGAGGGGGAGCACCGCGCGTGCTCCTGCGTGCTCCTGCACCTCACGACCTCGGCCTCGCCGACCCGCGCCGTCGACCACGCGCGTCTCGTGGAGCTCTCCGCCGAGGATCCGACGATGTGTGCCTACGAGGTCCTCGCCGACGATCACGGCGCGGAGCTCGATCGCAGCTCGGATCTGCGCCCCTTCCTCGTGCTCTCCCAGAGCGGGTCGGTCGACCTCGCGATGAAGCCCGGCGAGACGGAGCTGCACGTCGTCGAGCACGTCGAGGATGCGTGCGGTCCGGGCGTGACTTCGGGAGGGAAGGGCTCGACCTGAGGGATCAGGCCTGTTCCTCGGCGTAGTACGCGCGTCCGACGCGGATTTGATCCTGCTCGTCGAGCTCCGCGACGTCGATGACCCGATGGCCGTTCTCGCGGCGGTAGAGGACGGCGTACCCACCCGGACTCAGGAACACCTCCTCCTGCTCGAAGTGGAGCGTCGGGACGAGCTCCAGACCGCGTCGAAAATGCTCGCGGAGGGCCGCCTTTCCGCGGAGGATGCCGTCCGGCACGTTCCAGCGACGCACCACGGTCGGCGCGGAGAACACGACGTCGTCTGCATAGAGCGCCAGGATGGCGTCGAGGTCGTGCGCGTTCCAGGCGGCGATCCACGCGGCGGCGTGTCCATGGGTGCTCACGATGACGATGATACCTCGCACCCGGGTTGCGTATCCGCTTGACCAGGGCCGCATAGCCGCATACCGATCTTCGTCGTGACGCGAGGCTTCGTCTCGGCTGTGCGTGCCGCGTCATCCCTCGCGATCGGGCTGTATGCGGTCGGTGCTTCGGCTGCCGAGCCGCCGAAGCCGGCACCCGCTCCTACCACCAGCACGACCACAACGACGGCAGCGCAGCCGCCTTCGCCACCGGGGAACTGCGTCGACGAGGTCCTGCGCGATGATCTGGTCGGCGGGCGTCACTACCGCGGCGTGCAGCCGCGCCTCTTCACGAAGTCTTTCCGCCACGAGCTCTCGATCCTCGGCGGGTGGCTCGCCGCGGACGCCAACGACGGTGCGCCCTGGTACGGGGGGAGCTACACCTTCCACTTCAGCGAGGATCTCGGGCTCGAGCTCGCCGTGGGTTTCTCACGCGCCCGCGCGCGCCTAGCCGACACCATCCAGCGCCGCTTCCCGCAGCCGATCGAGGTCTATCGCAACGACCGCGCGGTGCGGCAGTACCTCGGCACGGTCCTGTGGTCGCTCGCCTACGGCAAGATGCGCTGGATGGGGGGCGCCATCTCGCGCTTCGACTTCCACCTCGCGCTCGGCGGCGGCGTCACCGAGGACGAGCTCTCGCGCGGTCTCCTCGGATCCGTCGGTCTCGGCTCGAAGATCTACTTCACGTCGTGGCTCGCCCTCCGCCTCGAGCTCCGCGACCAGCTCTCGTCGCAGAAGGTCCTCGACGAGACGCGCATGGTGAACGACCTCCTGTTCTTCGGCGGTCTTTCGGTATTCTTCCCGTTCAAGGGGTAGCGCGATGAAGATCCGCGGCGCTCGTTCCGTCATCGCGGCGCTCTGCGCGGGGCCGTTGCTCGCGCTGGTCGCGTTGCCGAGCGTGTCCGCCGCGCCGCCGAAGAAGAAGCCGGTGCCGAGCGTGAGCGCCTCTGCGTCGGTCGAGCCGACGCCGTCCGCGTCCGTGACCGCGGCGCCGGTGAGCTCGGCGCCTTCCACGATCTCTTCGCCGATCTCGCCGCTCACCCCGCGACCTGACGAGGCGCCGCCGGTGAAGGGCTCGGGCTCGTCGAGCGCGAAGGTCTCCGGGAGCTACGACGATCTGATGGCCGAGATCGCCGCGCTCCGTGCGCGCGTCGCGATGGTCGGGAACTCGGTGTGGAAGAGCAAGATGGCGGTCACGGTGCGGATCCGCGGCTCGCACGCGAAGATCGCGTGGGCGAAGCTCTCACTCGACGGCGCGCAGGTGTGGTCGGGGCCGAAGGGATTCACCGCCGAAGAGGACGTCGCGGTGTTCGAGGGGGGCGTCGCGCCCGGGCCGCACGCGCTCACGATCGAGCTCGAGCGGCGGGACGATCGCGACGAATCGTTCAAGTCGATCGATCGCACGACGAGCACCGTCGTCGTCCCGAACGGCAAGCGGCTCGAGGTCGAGATCCGACTCGAGGACGACTCGACGATGGGCGGCGACTTCCCAGGCGACTCCGAGGGCCGATACGAGCTCCGCCTGAAGCTGCGGGCGAAGGCGAAGTGATCGTGCGGAGGCTCGCTGCGTCGGCGCTCGTGCTCGCGGCATTCTCGTCGCCCTCGTTCCTGCGCGCGCAGGGACCGACCGCTGCTCCCGCAGCCTCCGTCTCGGCCGCGGCAGCTGTTTCCGGAAGCGTTTCGGGAAGCGCGCTCGCCGATCCGGGCGCCAAGGTGAAGACCTATCAAGGCGCGCTCTCCGCTTCGAAGCTCGGCAACTACGAGACCGCGCCTTACAACCCCGACGAGATCCGCGAGATCGTCACCGTCGCGCAAGAGTCATTGATCGCCGGGCGCGCGGCGGAGGTCATCGCGACGCTGACCGGGGTGGTCGAGAGCAAGCGCTTCGATCTCGTCGCGCGCGAGCCGGAGGGGCGCGCCGCATGGCGCATGCTCGGTGAGGCCTACGCACAGTCGGGCGTGCACGGCCTCGCGCGCGTGTACTTCCGAAAGGCCGCCGCGGGCCCGGTGAAGGAAGGGACCTCGCGCGCTGCGGCGCGGCGCCTGACCGATCTCGCGCTCGATGACGAAGCGTACGCGCAGGGGATCTCCGATCTCGCGCCCATCGTGAAGGCAGCACCCGACAGCTCCGAGCTGCGCGGCGAGCTCGACTACCTCGTGGGACGTCAGGCCGAGTCCGAAGGAGACGTCGACACGGCGCTGAAGTCGTACGCGGCGATCGTCCCGCTCTCGCGCTTCTGGTCGTCTGCGACGTATCGGCGCGGCCTCCTCGAGGTCGACGCCGGACGCTACGTCGAGGCCGAGAAGCTGTTCTGTGAGGTGGCCGATCCGAAGCGCCAGGACAACTCGGCGCCGGTGTTCGCAGACGAGCGCTTCTTCGCGGTCCGCGATCTCGCGCGCCTCGCGCTCGGCCGTCTCGCGCACGAGGGGAAGCGCTTCGACGACGCGCGCTACTACTACTACCTCGTGCCGCAGGACTCGAAGCGTCTCTCCGAGGCGCTCTACGAGTCCGCGACGGCGCGCTACGAAGCGGGCGACTACGACGGCGCGCGCGACCTGCTCGACGAGCTCGCGACGCTCGGCGAAGGGCACGTCTACGACGACGAGTCCCGCGTGCTCGACGCCTATGTCGACGTCGCGCAGTGCAAGTTCGAAGACGCCGCGAAGAAGTTGGACGCGTTCCTCGCGGCCTATGTCCCCGTGCGCGAGCGGGTGCATGCGCTCGCGACCGGACCCAATCTCGACGTGCGTGCCTTCCTCGAGAAAGGCGATCCGAGCGGAAAGACGCCGGCCTCGGCGCATGTCGCCGACATCGACGCGCGCATCTGGCGGCGTCTCGAGGCCGATCCTGCGCTGCTCTTCGTGGTGCGCGCGCGTCGCCGTCTCGCCGCGCAGCTCGCAGGCCTGGTGAGCGCGAAAGGACAGCTCGACGGTCTCGCCGAGACGCTCGGCCCGAGCGGCTCTTCGATGGGGAAGACGCCGAAGCCTGCGATCGATCCGAAGACGCTCGGCGCATCGACGGAAGAGAAGGCCTCGGACGTGCGCGTCGCGATCGAAGCGATCCGCAAGGAGCTCACGGCGCTCGAGAAGAACGGCGCCAACGCGACGCAGCTCGCGCCGCTCCGCGCGAAGCTCGACGAGCTGACCGAGAAGGCGAGCGCGCTCGAAGCGAACGCCGCCACTGTGACCGACGAGGGTGCGGCCCTCGCCGCGACGGGACTCCCGGGACTCGTGGCCGCCGACAAGAAGCAGGCGATCGGTCTCGAAGCCGAAGCGCGCAAGGTGCTCGGCGAGCTCGATGCCGCGGCCGTGGTCCTCGCACGCGACGCGCTGAGGCGTCTCGACAAGCGTAGCGGACGCCTCGTCGCGCGCGCGCGTCTCGCGAAGATCGACGTGGTCCTCGGTCGGAAGAAGGGCCTCGAGGTCGAGGTCGACGCGATCCGGCAAGGGATCCTGCCGAAAGGCGCGATCGACTCGATCGACGCCGCACGCTACCTGCAGGACGACGAGGAGTACTGGCCGTTCGAAGGCGACGAGTGGCTCGACGAGGTCGTGGGGTTCGAGCAAGGCGAGAAGTAGGCTGCTCGTCTCGGCTCAGCGGAACTTCGAGTGACACTCCTCGCAGGCGTGGCCTCGACCTCCCCGTCGCCACCGAGAAGCGCGCCATCGTGGCACAGCGGCGTGCCACGAATGGCAAGCGCCGCAGGTAATCGCGCCCTGAGCGACGAAGGTTGGATCGCGCTCGAACTCCGGATGCTGCTCGTGCTGCTCGCGGGTTTCGGTCGTCGTGCGCACTGGGGTAATCTCGATCGGAGCGCGCGTTCGGGCTAGACTCTGTTCGTCGTGGCGAACCCCTCGAAGCCCCCGCGCATGAGCTTTCCGGGCCACGGCTCGACGACGCAAACGACGCGTGCACCGGGGTCGACCGAGCGGCTACCCGCGGTCGACGAGCACGTGGTGCGCCCCGAGAGCGGCGAGGAGATGCTCGACGGCGTCGTGCGGATCGTGATGGGCGCGAGCCCGCCGCACGCGATCGCCAACAGCGATCTGGCGACACTGCTCACCACGCACGCGGCCGCCGGCTACCGCGCGGCGGTCGACTTACTGACGCGCGCGGACCACGAGAACAACTTCGCGCCGGATGCGAGCGTATTTCCGGCAGACGAAGATCCCGCGACCGGGGGTCGCAAGATCGAGTGCCTCGCGTTCGAGATCACGGCCACGCAGACGCGCGCGGATGCGGCGAGGAAGGCTGCGCTGTTGCACGCGCGGGGGGTCGAGCGGGTGTTCTGCGTCGACGTCAACGAGTACGAGGTCCTCGAGTGGAGCCCACCGAGCGCGGAGGCGCCCGGCTCGTCGGTGAGGGCGTGGAGGAGGCTCGACCTCGACACGACGATCGAGCACGCGTGCCTCGTGCGACCGCTCGCGGTCTCCGCGCTGCTCGACGCGGCGGAGCGCGACGACGAGAGCGCGAAGGCGCTGCTGGTCAAGCGACCACCATCGCTGGTGAGGGCGCTCGGCACGCAACGGGCCGAAGGCCTGCGAGAAGGAGAAGCCAAGGGTGAGGCCAAGGGACTGCGAGAGGGTGAGGCGCGTGGGAAAGCCGAGGGCCTCCGCGAGGGCAAGGCCAAGGGCCTGCGCGAGGGTGAGGCCAAGGGCCTGCGCGAGGCCGTGCGCACGGTGTGCGAGCTTATCGGGATCGAGCTCGACGAGGCGCGCGAACGCGAGCTCGCCGCACTCGACGAGGCCGCGCTTCGCACGCTCCTCGCCCATCTCAAGACCGCGCGCGCGTGGCCGTAGTCGACGGAGCAGCGTCCAACGGGCCGGGTGACGACGTCGAAGTGACGATCAACGGTGCATCGCTGGGTCGTTCCGCGCGTGTCGACACGGGTCGCCGGCCGTGCGCGCGACCTACCAGCAGAAGGTCGCCCGCGCTCGGCCACGAAGCTCCTCGTGCGCTGCGACGCTCGTGGCCGAGATCCCGCGACGTCGAAGGATCGCGAGCCGTTCGGCGAGGGTCGGGCTTGCCGCACCGCGGCGTGACTCCTACTGCTCGTAGGAGGGCCGCCCCGCTCGGGAGCAGCTTTGCGATGGGCGGTGGAGCTGCTTCGAAAGGAACTGCATGTGGGCCCGCGGATGGCGTGACGAGGTCTGGAGTCGGCTCGATCAACCGTGGGATCTGCTCATCGTCGGCGGCGGGATCACCGGGGCCGGCATCCTGGCCGAGGCGTCGCGCATGGGAAAAAAGGCGCTCCTCGTCGAGGCGCGCGACTTCTCCTCCGGCACGTCGAGTCGTTCGACGAAGCTCGTCCACGGCGGGCTTCGTTATCTGCGACAGGGCCAGGTCAAGGTCACGCGCGAGTCGGTCATCGAGCGCGAGCGTCTGTTGCGCGAGGCCAAGGGGCTCGTCACGCCGCTCGGCTTCTACCTCACGACGTTCCGCAACGACACGATGCCGGGGTGGATGTTCGGCGCCGGCCTCGCCATCTACGACCTCATCGCGCGCAAGTGGGCGCACGAGAAGTACGGGATGGAGGAGCTCCTCGAGAAGGTCCCCTCGCTCACCGGCGCCGCGATCAAGGGCGGCTACCACTACTACGACGCGCAGACCGACGACGCGCGCCTCACCGTGCGCGTCATCCGCGAAGCGGTGCGCCGCGGCGGCACCGCGATCAACTACACGCGCGCGGTCGATCTGCTCCGCACGGAGGACGGTCAGGTCCGCGGGCTCGCGCTCCGCGACGAGGCTCCATCGGCAGGGCGTCGCACCGTCGAGGTGAAGGCGCCGATCGTCATCAACGCGACCGGCGTGTGGGCCGACGGCCTCCGCCAAAAGCTCGGCGCCGAGAAGAAGCTCCGTCCGATCCGCGGCAGCCACCTGATCTTCCCGCGGGAGCGCATGCCGATCACCGAGGCCGTGAGCCTGCTCCATCCGCGCGACGGTCGCGCCGTCTTTGCGCTGCCCTGGGAGGGCGTCGTCCTCCTCGGCACGACGGACGTCGATCACGGCACGGATCTCGAGGTCGAGCCGTCGATCTCGGGCGCCGAGGTCGAGTACCTCTTCGAGGCCGCGACGCACGCGTTCCCGCGGGTCGAGCTGTCGGCGAAGGACATCCGCGCCACCTGGGCTGGCGTGCGCGGCGTGATCAACACCGGGCAGACCGACCCCGCGAAGGAGTCGCGCGAGCACGTGCTGTGGAACGAGAACGGCATGCTGACGGTCACCGGCGGCAAGCTCACGACCTTCCGCATGATGGCGCTGCAGACGCTCGAAGCGGTCGGGTTCGAACGACAGAAGCGCCAGCGCATTCTCGACGACACCGAAGAGATCGCGCTCGACGAGCGGCTCGACTCCGGCACGCGCGTCCGCTTGCTCGGACGGTACGGCACCGAATCGGAGGCCGTCCTCGCCTCCGGCGGCGAGACCGCATCGGATCATGAGCATCCCTTCGCCAAGATCTCGGATGCGGTGTCGCTCTGGGCCGAGCTCCGCTACGCCGCGCGCAACGAGGGGATCGTCCACCTCGACGACCTCCTCCTCCGTCGCGTGCGCATCGGGCTCCTGCTCGATCGGGGCGGACAGCCGCTCCTCGAGCGCATCCGCGCGGTCGCCCAACCGGAGCTCGGTTGGGACGACGCCCACTGGGCACGCGAAGAGGCCCGCTACCGCGAAGTGTGGTCGCGCGCGTACGGCACGCGCTTCACCTGAGGCCACAGTCTACGGTTCACAGCCGACGGCCCGGCGGCAGACGCGTTCTCGCTGCACAGTCATCAGTCGTCAGTCGTCAGTCGTCGGAGAGCGAGACGCCGCGGCCCGCGTCGCATCTCGTCCAGTCGTCCGTCACGTCTCGTCATCTCGTCTGACGACTGATGACGGATGACGGATGACCGGACCCGCGCGAGCAGCGAGGGCTTCTCGGACCGTAGACGGTAGACGTAAACCGCAGACCTCTCAGTGCTTGGTCTTGAAGACCGAGGCGATCCACTTCGCGGCGAACTGCTCGAAGCCTTCCTTCGACATCTCGTCGTAGACCGCCTTCTCGACGTCGCCGGGGGCCGGGGCCGCCTTCGCGAAGTCCTTCAGCACAGTGAGCGAGACCGGCCGCGGGAGCGTCATCTTCGTCTCGAGCGGCTTCTTGCCGTCGGGGACGACGAACGACGAGTGGAACATGTACTGCGCGCCGATGAAGATCCCGCGCGGTCGGTTGCTGTTGTACGCGGTGCCCGTCCACTCGACGTGGTGGACGACGAACAGCGTCGGCACGGTGAACGCAGGCGGCGTCTCCGTCTCGACCGGCGCGCCGACCGTGAAGGTCAGGATCTCCGGTTTGAACGCGGCGGACAGGCGCTCGACGAGTGACTTCGCGAGTTGCTTCTCGTGCGGCTGCAGGCGCGCGGTCTCGAAGTACTTCGCCGGATACGAGGTCTCTCCGTTGAAGGTCGCCTGCTTGGTCACGTACTTGTCGGCGCGGACCATGTTGCCGGACGGCTTCGTGTGGAACCGGACCTCGACCTTCGGATTGTCCTTCGCTTCGGCCCAGGCGAGCAGGCGCTCGACGAAGGGGACCACGGTCGGATCCTTGAGGTTGGCGTCGGTCTTGAAGCTCTCGAGCGCGGCCGCGTAGACGGCGTGCGTGGCAACCTTGATCTCCGGCGCGAGCCCGTGATCGGGGCGCTTCTTGGCAAAGGCGCGCAACGCTGCGAGCGTGCCTTCCTTCTTCGCGACCTCGAGCTCGGCGAGCATCGCGGTGCGGAGGGCGGCATCGACTTCGCTCTGGATGCCGGACGTCGGGTGCGCCTTCCCGTACGCGAGGATGGCGTCGACGGTGCCGTCCTTCTTGGCGAGCGCGAGCTCGGCGCGCGGCAGGAGCACGCTCGCGACGTCGTTCCTGTGACGGACGCCGTGGCGCAGGTACGCGCGATATGCGCCGACCTCGTCGCGCTTCTTCGCGTCGTCGAACATGCGGTCGTCGCTCACGAGGTTGCGACCGAACCACAGCGTGGGACCCGCGACGGCCGCAGCGGCGAGGGCGAGCGCGATGCGTCCATGCGCCCATCCGGGCACTGTGCGCTGGAGCGCGCCCTGCGGTCCGAGGGGGTTCGAGTACCGAGGCTCCGCGAGCGGATCGACCGACGCGCGCGCCTTCTCGCTCACCGGTCCGCTGCTCTGGACGTCGGCGATCGCGTCGCGGGCGCGGCCGATCGCGTCGGCGCTGCCGCTGAAGGTGAAGGTCCCTCCCGGGTAGATCGCCTTTGCCGTGGCGCCCCCGGCGTCGAAGCGTGTGAGCTCGTCGACGGGGAACACGCGAAGCACATGGGTGCGCGCGTCGATCAACGACGAGGGAAAGAGATAGACGCCGGCCTTCCACGGGAGCGCGCCCGTCTCCTGCTCGCGCGCCATGGCATGCAGCGCGCCGCCGACGCCGAGCGCGAAGAGGACGACGTACGCACCCGCGACCGGGAGGCCGTGGACCACCGCGTCGCTCCCGAGATCGCCGAACCCCGACGCGATCAGGACGCCGAGGCCGACGAACGAGACCAGCGCCACGAGCCAACCGAAGCGGTGACGCCGCGGGCCGCCCCACGAGACGAGGAGGGGTGCGGGGGGCTGCGCCTCCTTCGTCGCGTCGACGAAATGGTCCTGCGCGGAGCGCGACAGGCCGTGGAAGTCGACGGAACGCATTCCTCCGATGGTACGAGCAGCACCCCTCGGCTCGCCAGCGGTCTCAGGCGTTCGTCCGTCAGCAGTCGCCGTCAGGAGTCGCCGAGGCCGTTCCGCGCGGGGCGCGTCCCACGGGCGAGCGCGTGATCGACGACCTCCATCAGCTGCTCCACGTCGAACGGCTTCGAGACCAGCGGCACGCGATAGCGCGTGGCGAGCTCGCCCACCGCGATGGTCCCGGAGACGATCACGGTGATCGGTGCGTCGCGACGCCCTGCGAGCTCGGCAAGGATCTCTGCGCCCGAGTAGGCTCCGAGCGTGATGTCGAGGATCAACAGATCCGGCATCGAGCTCGCGATCGCTGCGCGCGCTTCGGGGAGCGTCTCGGCCGTGCGCGGATCGAACCCCTCCTGGTCGAAGAGGATCTGCAGCACGCTGCGCACGGACTCGTCGTCGTCGACGACGAGGACCTTCCTGCGATGCGCTGCGCCGACCACGGCTGAACTAGATGGTCGCGCCCCGCGCGCGTTGCGCCGAGCCCTGGAATCGCGCGGGGTCTGCTCGCGCTCGATGCGTCCCGGCCTCTCGCGCCCCGGTTGATCCGCCTCAATCGGTCTCGACGATGCCGAGCGCTCGCTTCGCCTCCGCGACCGTGACCTTCGACCAGCGGCTCGCGAGCGCGTCCGCGGTGACGAAAGAGCGGCTGAACATCCGGTCGAGGTAGAGGGTGCCCCGGAGGTGATCGACCTCGTGCTGGAGGATGCGCGCCGGCCACCCCTTGGCCTGCACGCGCAGCGGACGCCCCTCGACGTCGACGCCGGTCACCTCGACCTCGCGGCCGCGCGCCACCAGCGCCGCCCACCCGTTCACGCTCAGGCACCCTTCGAAGAACGTGCGCGTCTCGTTGCCGACGATCGTGAGCATCGGGTTCACGATGGTCATCACCGGCCAAGCGATGCGCTCTCGCTCCGCGACGAAGGCCTCGGGGAGGGTCGCGATTCGATCCGCGTCGTCCTCGAGCACGAGCACCTGGAGCGGAACGCCGATCTGCGGCGCCGCCAGACCGACGCCCGGCGCGTCGCGCATCACTGCGATCATCGTGTCGACGAGCGCGCGCAGCTCCGACGTCCCGAGCTCGTCATCGCGCAGCTCACGCGCGACGCTGCGGAGCACCGGATCTCCGGCTTGCACGATCCGCGGGAGCGTCGCCGGGCTCATGACGAGGAGGGTAGCGAAATCGACGCCGATGGCGACCCGTTCGGTTGTACCCTGGTCGGCCCATGGAGCTCCGCACCCTCGTCACGGATGCAGCGAAGTTGCTCGAGTCGTCGATCGAGGAAGAAGCCTCCGCGTTCTTCGTCACCGTTGGCGTGAGCGAGAGCGAAGACGAGGACGAGGACGACCGCACGCAGATGGTGATGATCGAGCTCGACGAGGAGGGCGAGGTCGTCGTGGTGTCGACCGAGGTCGGTCCCTTCAGCGAGGACATGGATCTACCCGAGGTCCTCCGCATGATGCGCGACGCGATCTTCGCACGCGTCTACGTCGCCGAAGCGACCCCCGACGAGCCGGAGCAGCTGGTGGTCGAGGCCGCGCTCGTCCTGCAGAAGACGGACCCCGAGGTCCTCGCGAGCGTGATCCAGGAGGTCGGTGAGGTCGCCGACGAGCTCGAGATCCTCCTCTACGGCGACGAGGAGGAAGACGACGACGAAGAAGAGGACGACGACGCCCCACTCATCTGACGACGTCTAGGTGACGACCGCAGATCGGATTGAACACGGAGGCACGGAGGCACGGAGGTTCGAGAGCCTGCCGATCGCGGCTTTCGCCCTGTCGTCGCTCGTCGATGCGATCGGTCCTCGCTCCGAGAGTGCACGGGAACTCGTAGACCACGTACTTCGTCGGAGCGGCAGGAGCAGCGAGACGTAGGAGCCGAGATGCGGCAGCACTTCACGGAACTCCGTGCCTCCGTGCCTCCGTGCCTCCGTGCCTCCGTGTTCAATCAGGCACGCACCCCGATTTCGAGAATAGGGTCGCGACGCGGATTTAGAGACCGAGCGCTCAGTTCTCGGCGAGCGCCGGCTCTTTCGCCGCGAGCTTACGCTTCGCGAGGATCGATGGAGCGCTGAGGATCGCGATCGCGCCCACCACCAGCGCCGCCCCGGCGAGCTCCCAGCCGTTCGGGAAGCGCTGCTTCGCGGCGATCGCGAGCCCGAACGACCCGACGACGCCCGCGAGGATGCTCGACGCGCGGTTCACCGGTACGCAGAACGAGTTCTCGCGCTTGTCGAGCAGGATCAGCCCGCCGAAGATCCCGGTCCCCTGCGAGAGCACGCCGATGGTGATCACGGCGACGATCACGCCCGTGCTCGAACCGAGGAACGTCGTGAAGCCCGCGCGGACGCCGCCGGTGAAGCGCGACCAGTCGCCGGTCGCGGCGGTGACGTGCGCCGGCCCGATCAACGCGAGCACGCCGAGCGCCGCGAGCAGGAGCGGTGTACCGACCATCTGCTCCTCGACGAAGTAGCGCGTGTTGGCGGTCTCGTCCTCGCTCTTGGCGATGCGGCTCATGAAGCGGAGACGCACGAAGTACCCGAGCAGATAGGCGGCGACGTTGATCGCGGTGACGGTGGTGATCCGGTAGTCCCCGCCGTGCTCCGCGACCACCAACGCCGCGAGGCTGAGCGCGAGACCGATCCACGACGCGCGCTGCACTTTTCGTCGCGCGATCGCGTCGGTGATGGGGGCGAGGATCAGCACGCCGCCGCGCATCAAGAGCATGATGAAGACGATCGAGACGCCGGTGAACGTGTACGCGAGCGTCGTGGTGATGACGACCGTGGCCGTGAAGAAGCCGGACGTCGCCGTCCACTTCGTGGGGCGGGGGAGCGAGAGCCCGAGCGCCTTCCACTGCGTGGCATAGCGCCACCAACCCTTGAGGCTGATGAACAAAAACATCCCGACGAGCGAGGCCGCGACGCTGATCGGGAGGATCTCGAAGCCGGAGACCGGGGCCGTCTGCGCCGGGAGCAATCCCTTGGTCACCGCCTTGGTCAGCGCCGCGTACGGCGCGTAACAGGCGAAGTACCCGAAAGCGAGCCACCAGATTCCCAGCTCAGCCCGCTTTTCCGAGACGCCCTCCATGTGCTGACAGTACTGCCAGAAGGCCGCAGAGCGGCAAGCTCGTGACAGTCCTCAGAGCACAATCGACGTCGGCTCGGCCCCGCGCGCAAAACAGCGCAGCGCGCCATCGGCCAAGCGGACGCACGCCGCGTCGCCGCCGACCGCGATCTCCACGGCATTGACGATGCCCGGCACCAGCGTCGGCGAGCCGTCGAAGGTCCCGGCGCACCGAACGGACCCGTCGGTCCTCCGCGCGCAGAGGTGCGGCGCGGAGCCGGTCCCGCCGATGGAGATCTCGGCGATGTCCACGAAGCCGTTGACCGGAACCGGCATCGGGCGCGCGGCCGTCCGACCCCAGCAGCGGACGGTGGCGTCCGCC
>JBKJQC010000076.1:0-3360 GCA_046593995.1 Polyangiales bacterium | reverse complement strand
CCACGACGCAGGAGGCGCCGCCGGCGCCGCATCACGCGGCGCGCTCGACAGCGCAGCCCTCGGTGCACGCGCACCACGCCGCACGTTCGGCGCCCGCACCGACCTGACACAGTAGTGGTAGGTACCGAGTCAAGGGAGGCTTGAATCTTTTTCGAGGGCCTCGACGATCGGGCACCGCACCGCGCCACCCGTCGAGCACGCGCACGCTTCTTTCAACGACGAGAGAGCGGCGCGCATCGCAGTGAGATCGCGGATCTTGTCGTCGATGTCCGCGAGCTTCGCCGTCGCGGCCGCGCGTGCGGCAGATGCCCGCTTCGGGCCCGCCGATCGCAATCGCAGCAGATCCTTCGCCTCGCGCAACGTGAAGCCGAGCTCCTGAGCGCGCTTCACGAACCTGACGATGCGAACGGCCTCGTCGCTGTACTGGCGATACCCCGAAGCACCCAGTCACCCGCCGGGAGCGAGTGCCTGAGCGCGCTTGAGGACTTCCTTCGCGACGTTCGTGTCATCCGCGCGAATCTCGACCCGGAACCCGCCGCCGGCGCTCTCGACGTTCGCGCGGACACCCTTCACGGAGAGCGGGCAGAACGCCATGTCCGCCATCGCGAATCCCATCGCGGCGTTGCGCGCGAGGTGACAGTCGAGCGTCCGCTGGAAGTACTCCTTGGTGAGGCCTGGCACCGCCCGCACGACGATCGCCGCGCCGTCCAGCTTCGGCGTCGTAATCTTCCCCGACTGCGTGGTGCTCTCGAGCTTCGTCACCGAGACGAGATCCTCGCGGTGCGCGAACGGACTCTCGTCGCGGTCGGCGGTCGCGAGATCGCCGCAGGCCTTCTCCTCCGCATCGCGCAAGGCCTTCGAAGCCGCGCGGTGATCCGCCGCCATCTTGGCGTGGGCCTCGGCCTCCTTCTTGTGCTCGGCGGTCGGATTGGCCGAAGAGGTCCAGCACGGCTTGCCAGATTTGGCCGCGATGGCGTCGCATTCGGTCTTCGAGGTCGTCGCGCTGGGATCATACGAGGACGCATGCGACGACGCTTCCGTGTCGTGCTTCTTCGCCTCGGCCTCGTGTTGCTCGGCGCTCATGTCGTGGGGGCGTGCTCCCGGGGTCGTCGAGGCGCAGGCGCCGACCATGATCGCGCTGACAACTGTGAGTACGTGACGAGTCATGGTGCACGGCATGAGCAACCGCGATGCCAACGCGCTCGCGCGCGACCGCGGCCGTGACTGGTTCGGTCACACTGACAGGTCGCGAAGACGTGCCGACGTGACGGGACTCGATGGGGCGGTCTGGCGTTGAACGGGAGTGCCTCCGATGCTAACTTTCGCCGCGATGCGTGCGGCTCGACGACCCCGATGGACGCGACGCGTGGAGCGCTGGATGCGCTTCGCCGCACGCAGCCTCGTCGTCATGACGGTCATCCTGACCATTTTTGCGGGTCGCACGTCGCACGCTGCTGCTCACGTGCTGCGCGGATCCGACACGCCGGTCTGCGCGTGCCCGCATACGACGGAGACGGAGCTGAAAGCCTGCTGCTGTCACCACGGCGAACGCGGCGACCAAGCGCTGCCAGTCGATGCCGGGGGTTCTGCGCACGCAGCGCTCGCTTCACAGCCGGTGGTCACCGGCGAGATCCCGCTCCCGATGCTCGTCGGGTTTGCACCGGAGCCCGAGGTGACGCCGCTGCACGGCCAGTCACTCCAGCTACGGCTTGATCGCCCGCCGCAAGCAAGTCTGAGTCTTTAGCAGCGCCGCCCGCTCGGGCAGGCCGCCCACGGCTGGATCCACCCCGATTCACGCTGGCGATGTGCGTTGCCCGATCGCTCGCGCGTCCACACGCCTGCGTCGCGGGGACGCACGCACCCGACGTTCAACCGATCGCTGACTCTCCGAGTCGAGGCTGCTCCTAGAGGCTGGCCTCGCTCTCGGTAAACCGCGCGCGATTCGGCCGCACTGCGGGCGCCTCGAAGGGCGCTCGCGGTGGCCGGCTCGCGGGAGATCGACATGTCCATTGTCCGCTCATGTTCCATGGCGGTCGTCGCAACGATTTGCGGCGGCTGCTTCGGAGGGCGCATGCCTTCCGAGTACGCGCGCGCTTCCGACGAAGTGCTCGCGCCTGCCTCAGTGAATCCGCCGCCGACACCCGGACCGACGCTCGCGCAAGACGAGGCGACGCTTCCCACGGAGGCGCGGCTCGACGTCATGACGCGCATTGCAGTCGCGCGAAGCCCCGCCGTGCTCGAGGCTCGCGCTCACGCGCGCGCTGCGTTCGCACGTGTGCGTTCGCAGACGCGACTTCCCGATCTCGAATTCAAGTACGAGCTCTGGGGGCAGCCGCTGAACCGTCCGTGGGCCCTCGGCGAGACGAACATGCACATGTTCGGGCTGCGACAGACGTTTCCCGCGGCGGGGACGCTCGACGCGCAGGCCAGGGTCGCACTCGAGCAAGCGAAGGTTGCGCTCGATGTCGCGCACGCACGAGAGCTCGACGTCATCGCCGACGTGCGCAAAGCCTGGGCGGGACTCTACGCGGCGGACCGTGACAAGACGACGCACATCGAACACGCGACGTTGACCGATCGGCTCGTCCAGCTGGCGAAGGTGCAGCTGCAAGTCGGCAAGACATCGCAGGGGGACGTCCTGCGGCTCGACCTCGAGCTGACCAAGGTTCACACGGAGATCGCTTCGCTCGACGCGCAGATCGCGATCCAGCGCGCGCGGCTCAACGCGTTGATGGGGCGTTCGGTCGACGCACCGATCGGTCCCGTGCCCGAGCTCGAGACCGCCGTCGTCGCGCCACGCATCGAGCAGGTGCGCGCGCTCGTGCTCTCGAGACGACCGGAGCTCGCGGCCGCGACGGGTGCGGTGCGCGCAAGCGAGGCGGCGGTGGAAGGGGCCAAGAGCGCCGCAAAGTACCCGGTCGTCATGGCGGGCGTGGACTACCAGCTGATGCCGACCGCACCGACGCCACACAACTTCGGCGTCATGATCCAGTTCAGCATCCCCTGGTTCAGCGCGAAGCGTGCTGACGACGTGAAGGCAGCCGAGGCCGCGGTGGTGGCCGACAAGGCCGCCTTCGCCGCGCTCGAGACACAGATTCTGCTGCAAGTCGCAGAGGCACTCGCGCGCTACGAAGGAGCGCGGAGGACGTTCGATCTCGTCGATCGTCTGCTCCTCCCGCAGGCGCAGAAGACATTCGAAGCCAACGCGGCCAGCTACGCGGCGGGAGGCGGGGGCTCACTCGCCGCCGTCGACGGCCTGCGAACGCTTTTGCAGGTCCGAGTCGAGCGCAACCGCGCGCTTGCGCAACTGCAGATCGCGGTCGCGGAAGTCGAGCGCGCGATCGGCGGACCGCTCGCGAC
>JBKJQC010000066.1:0-3313 GCA_046593995.1 Polyangiales bacterium | reverse complement strand
CCACGACGCAGGAGGCGCCGCCGGCGCCGCATCACGCGGCGCGCTCGACAGCGCAGCCCTCGGTGCACGCGCACCACGCCGCACGTTCGGCGCCCGCACCGACCTGACACAGTAGTGTTAGAGAAGCGCGTTTCCCGTCCGGTGAGAGTGGGAAGACCGCTCACTCGCCGTCGGCGGCGCCTCATGCTCAACTGCCCGTATGGCGCGGCGGGCATACTTCGGGTTGTTGCTGTCCCTGCTGATCGGATGCCGGGGCGAGACCGTCGACGACGCCAGCGACGTCGACGCCAGCACCGCGGACGTCGTTACGGACGGTGCGAGCGGAGACAGCGTCGCGACCGACGGAGCGGTCGACGATAGCGTCGCCACGGCGGATACGGGCTCCGATGGCAGGGCCTTCGATGACTCGGCGACGGTCGCCGACTCCCGCACTCCGGATGCGGTCGGCTCCGATACGAGGGTCGGCGACGCGCTGAGTGACTCCACCGCGCTCGTGGACGCGCCGGACTCGATCTCCCCCGACGTCCGCGACAGCCAATCGAGCGACACGGCAGACGGCGCGTCGGTCTCCGACGCGAGGGACGCCGCGCCGCTGGACAGCGGCTGCAACGCCACGTCCTGCTCGACGAAGACGTGTGGTCCGAGCTCCTGCGGATACGTCTGCGGGATCTGCACGGGCACGAACGTGTGCACCGTGAGCGGCGCGTGCGGCGCGGACTGCCCCGGGACCGGGTGCACCGATCACTGGGGGGCGACAGCTTGTTATGGCACGCGGTCGTTCCGCACCTGCCCCACTGATGCGACGAAGGTCCAGCTGTGCAACTGCAGCGCTGGTACTTGGTCGGCGTGCGATTTGACGTGCCTCGCCGAGCCCTGCGAGGGGTGCGTGGCCGCGAAGTGCAAGACGGCGTACACGCAGTGCCAAGGGTTCCCGACCTGCAAGTCGTACTACGAGTGCTACGTCGCCTGTGGCAGCACGGCCTGTCAGCAGCAGTGCTTCACCACGTTCACGTCGGACACGAGTGACCAGATGCGCAGCTGCCTCACGACGTCGTGCGCCGCCAGCTGCCCGCGGTGATGTGCCGGAGAGCGCGCGCGTTCGAACGTTCGGGGTGAAAGCTACTGCGGCGTGAACCGCAGCAGCACGCCGGTCTGCACCGACGCGGGCGTGTCGAGGGAATGCTGAATGCCTCAATAGCTGTCGGGCGCGGTCGCGATCAGACTTGGCGCAGTGTGGCCCAGGCTGAAGCCAGCTCCTCCTCCTCCTAGCCGTTCGGCGAATCAGTTGTGTTTGGGGGGCCCGCGGTGCCGGCCCGTTTATTGCTGCCTGAGGGAAGTACACGTTCTTGCTTCGCTCGAGGTGCCCGATGGTCAGCAGTCGTCCCGTGCGTTGGCTCTTCATTTCCGTCGTGTCCTCCGGCATCGCGATGCTCGCCTGCGGAGGGACGGTCGCGAGCGAGCAGCAGTCGGCCGACACCATGCCGGCGGACACTGCGGACGCAGGCGCCGCGGACACCGGTCCCACCGCCCGGCCCGATGGTGCGGCCGGAACGGTCCGATGCGGCACGGCGACCTGTACCGCGACTCAGGTCTGCGGCGCGCACGCGGACGGCGCCACCGAATGTTACGAGCGGGGAAGCGAGCCCATCGCGGGAAGGTCGCCCTGGCCATGGCCAACGGTCCTGTTGTACTGCGACGGCGACGACGACTGCGTAGGCGGCACCCGCTGCATCATGATGGTGGGAGAGATCTTCCGCGCGAGCTGTCTGCCCGAGACGGGCTCGTGCGCCATGCACGCCGGGCATCTCTGCTCAACGGACAGCGACTGTCACACGTGTCCGAATCCAGGCGATCCCGACCGGAAGTACACCTGTCGGCCGCAAATGGTTTCCGGCGCCAAGCACCTTCACGCATGCAGCCCGTGACTTAAAATCGCGCGGTCTCGCGCCGCGACCGGATCGTTCAAGCGCGGCCGCGCCCCCGGCGAACCGTGACCCGTTGAGTCACAGCACCGAGGCTCATGCCATCGCAGACGTACACGGGGCTGGCGACACCCACGAACATCAACAACCGACGAACACCCAGCTCGTGTTCCGAATCATCACGCTTGGTCGTCAGATCCAGGTGCTCTGACGGGGGATCGCTCTGCCGAGCCGTGGGCGAAGAGCAGCTTGCCTTGTTCGTCCCAGGCAGCCTGGCCGGTTTCCTTGCCGGCGCGGCAGTCCATGCGCGTTGATTTGCTGCCGTCCTCTCGCCAGTTCATGGAGGTGCCTTCGAGCGCGCCGTTCACGTAGGTCTGCTCGCTCTGCATCTTGCCGTTCGGGTACCAGTGGACCCAGCGGCCCACGCTCTTGCCCGCGGCGTGGCTTATCTCGTAGGCCTTCGCTCCGTTTCGGTGGAAGCCCACCTCGGCACCGTCGATTTTGCCGTTGACGTAGCGCTGCTCGTACACCAGCTGACCGCTATCGTAATAGGCCTTGAACCGCTCATAGGCTCCGCGCTGGTACTGGATGTCATGAGCGACAACACCATTGGCAAAGTACGTCACCCACCTGCCCGAGTAGCCAGGCGGGGGCTCGACCCAGATCGGGCGTACGCTGGCGGTGAGGGGCCCCAGTTCGCGCAGTTTGTCGGACCGGTCGAACTGGGCGTTGACCGTCCAGTTGTCGTCGAGCCTGAACGTCATGCTCGAGCCACCCATGCTCCCTGTTCTCCCTTCGGCGCTGGCGCCGGTGGCGGTCTTGAATTCCTCGGCGCTGATGCCAAGGGGAATCGCCGAGAGCCGCTGCTTCCAGCGCGCGGCCCCTCGCTCGCGCGAGGCAGCGCCGCCTTCCGCGAGCGCTTGGCGCAGCTTTTCGGCGGCGGCGTTGCGCACGGCCGGCGCGGGGTCGGTCAGCTGCTTTCTGGCCTCGGCGACGCCGGAGGTCGGTGCGATGTCATCCATTGGGCCGCTTCTTTCGCGTCGGTCGCCGCACGCAGACGTACGCGCCGCGGGGGTCACGCGCCGAGCTGTTCATCGAGCACGACGCGCAGCGCTTGCACCTGTGGTTCCATCACTTGCGCGATACGTGCCTGACGTGGATGGCGATCCGCGGCGACGATCCGCTCCGCATCCAATAGCGCCGCGGACACCCGACTTCAAGACGACGCAAGCGCTAGATCGCGCAAGGTCGGGTGGGAATTGTGGCTCGGTCGGGGGACGTGAAAGCTCGCTTACGCGACCGCTAGAGTACTGGGTGCCCGAAGTTCGTCGCTGCATCAATCGATGCTGGAGCGACGCGTTGTCGTCGGTGGTCGGTGCTGCGACGCAGAA
>JBKJQC010001262.1:0-10336 GCA_046593995.1 Polyangiales bacterium | reverse complement strand
GTCGCCGGGATCAGGACGGTCGCGAAGCGCGACGGCGACGACTACGTCCTCACCGGTCAGAAGACGTTCATCACCAACGGCACGCAGTGTGACTTCGTCACGCTGCTCGCGAAGACCAACCCCGAAGCCGGCGCGCACGGCTGCTCCTTCTTCCTCGTGCCCGCGAAGTCGAAGGGCTTCGGCGTGGCGAAGAAGCTGAAGAAGATCGGCAACCACTCGAGCGACACCGCGGAGTTGTTCCTCGACGAGGTGCGCATCCCGAAGCGGTACCTCCTCGGCGAGGAGAACATGGGGTTCATGTACCTCATGCAGAACTTCCAGACCGAGCGCTTGATCGCGAGCACGTCCGCGGTCGCGAGCATGTTCGGCGCCCTCGAGCGCACGGTGCAGTTCGCGAAGGATCGCGTCGTGATGGGCAAGCCGCTCATCAAGCGCGAGGTCTGGCAGCACAAGCTCGTCGATCACTACACCGCGCTCGAAGCGGCCAAGGCGCTCACCTACAAAGCAGTCGCGGCGTACAACCACGAGAAGTACGAGCTGAAGACCACGCTCTCGATGGACACCGTGAAGCTGATCTCGATGTGCAAGATCTTCGTCGGCGAGCTGACGACGACGATCATCGACGACTGCCTGCAGATGCACGGCGGCGCCGGATACATCGAGGAGGGGTGGGTCGCCCGCGCCTGGCGTGATCAGCGCCTGCTCCGCATCGGCGGCGGGACCAGCGAGGTCATGCGCTACTACGTCGCGAAGCTGATGGGGTTCTGATACGTCCCGACCGACATGGTGACCCCGCGGACCGGAGTGGCGGTGGTGGCGTGGCTCGTCGTCGCGCTGTCGGCGTGCAAGAAGGGGGACGCTTCGAGCACCGGCGGCGTCGCTGCGGGCGCGCCGACGTTCGAGCTCGTGCGCGCGGGCGTTCCGGTCGCTCTCTCGAGCGCTGCGCAGGCCGCACTCGTCGTGCGCATCGACAAGGCGCTCGCAGGCTGCAACTTCTCGTCGGACAAGAACGCGCACTGGTTCGAGGGGGTCGACCTCGACGCGCTGTGGAAGAAGCGCGAGGCGAGGGCGCACCTGCGCGCTCGCTACCCGAAGCGCGCGATCGTCGCCAGCATCGCCGGCCCGCTCGAGTACGACGAGGTGCTGCTCGCCGTCGACGAGCCGTACGGTCCGGAGCCCGCGTTGATCAAGCGCGGCACCGCCATCGTTGCTCTGAAGAAGTGCGGCTACGACGACCGCACGCTCGGCTGCGATTCGGCATTGAAAGCCTACTTCACCGCCCCTCCGTCGTGCCCACCCGGATTCTGAACCCTCATGAGCCGTCGGGGCCGCCGTCTTCCATCAGGAAAGGTAGCTGCCCGCGGTAGGTGACCTGTCCGCTCGCGGGTCGCTCGGCGACGCCGAGGACGCAGAGCGCGTCGTCGCAGTGCAGTTTGGCCGGCGAGATGCCGTGATACTCGACGAAGCGCCACACGTTGTCGGCCATCGCGCGTGTGCGATCGTGCGGGTTCTCGGCGAGATACTCGAACACGATTCGAAACAATTGCGCCGTCATCCGGTCTTCCATTTTCGATCTCCCCCATCCATGTGCCCTGCAGAGAGCGGTCTCGTGTCGACCGGCCCGAAGAGCTCGGGCCAGGCCGGGTCCACGCCGAGCGATGCGCGTCGCGCTCGCTCCCAAGGAACGACGAACGCTGCGAACGCGACGCTCGAGCCGGCAACCGCACCCCCCGCGAGCACGTCGACGGCGTAGTGCCAACGCAGATACAGCGTCGCGCCGATGATGTTCACCGCGGCGAAGGCGAGGAACGGCCAGCTGAAGCGGAAGAGTGCCGAGCGTCGGTGCCGATACGAAAGGAGCGCGAGCATCGTCGGCGCCGCCGTGTGCAGCGATGGGAACACATCGCGCGTCGCCCCGCCGGCAGACACGACGTCGAGGACCAGCCGGTAGAGGCGTCCGTCGAGCGGCCGCGCGTAGGAGTCGGCCAGGCTGCGCACCGGGCCGAACGCCGGGACCAGGAAGTACAGCAGGTGCGACGTGCAGAAGACGAACACCAGCGCGACGCCCAGCTCCTCGAGCACGATCCCCGTTGGCGATCCGAGGATCAGCACCGCCGCGCCCGCCATGAGCGCGAAGTACGAGAGATAGAAGAACGAGAACCACGCGGTGCGGAATGGCGTGATCGTGGCGTCGAGGGCGAGCGCCGGCACACAGCCGAAGAGGTCGAGATCCATCGCGAGCAGCCGCGCGTCGACCAGGTCGGGACACGCGCGTTCGAGGAGCGCACGCAGCTGGAGGTAGGAGCCGAGCACCGCGAAGACCATCGTCCCGCGATGCGCGAAGCCGCTGAGGACTCCGAACCAGCCCGCACGCCTCACGACCTGGAGGAGCGTGACGAGCAGCAGTAGGGCGACGCTCGCGAGGGTCGTTCGATCGACGCCCCGAGCCGTCGAGATCGCGAGGGCGGCGATCGCCACGAGATAGCCGGACACGATCCACTCGTGGACGGCGGGCGCGAGAGCGGCGCGACGCATCGCACGGGCAGCGGACATGGAGCGAGCGAGAGCACCCGGCGGGCCAATTGCGACGCTCTCGAACGAATGACTACGACCCTCGAAACTGGCGGTCGAATTGCACCGATTCCGGTTCGACGACGTCCCTCTCCGGAGAGCCTTCAGCGCCTCCGGTGCGAAGCACAATTGGGTATTTCGCTTCGCAAACCGCGTTGATCCGGCCGCGGCGCGTGAGCATCGCAGTCGCGCGGCGTAGTCATTTCATACGCTGCGGGCGCCTGGTGTCTGCGGCCTCGCGATTGCTACGTTGCCGCTCGGAGGAACATGCGGAGCGACGCGATCGGAGTGATCGAGGCAGCGTACGCGCTCGAGCCGGACGACGGGCGCTGGCTGCACGCCGTGCTGCAGGCGGCGCAGCCGGCGCTCGACGCCGGGCTCGGGGTCGCGGGCTACTTCCTCGACGCCTCGAATCTCGATCGCATCGAGGTCGCATCGCCGCAGCTGCTCGGCGGGCCGCCTGCGAGCGCGTTCGCGTTCGCCGAGCTCGCCGCGGCGCTGCAACGACCGGTGGACGAGCAGCGCGCGCTCGGCATCCTCGGGACGCCGCAGACCGCAGAGCACCTCTATGCCGGTTCTCATCACGTCTCCACGGCGTCGCAGATGCTCGGCACCGGCGCGTGGCTCTCGAATGCCGCCGTGCAGCGATGGCTCCATCCGCTCGGCATCGCCGATCTGCTCACCATCAAGACGGTCGATCTCGATCGCCGCGGTCTCGTGCTGATCGCGCCGCTATCGACGGTGACGCGGGCGCGCCGCGACGACTCGGTGCTGTGGAGCCGCATCGCCGCGCACCTCGCCGCGGGCAACCGCGTGCGTCAGCGGCTCCGACGGAGCGGCGCGTCCTCGCCGTTCGACGGAGCGGAGGCCGTGCTGCGGCCCGACGGCAAGTTCGAGGACGCGCGCGGCGCTGCCACCAAGAAGTCCGCGCGTGAAATCCTGCGCTCGATGGCGCTCGCGATGGAGGAGGCCCGCGGGCCGTTGCGTCGACGCAACGTGGACCTCGCAGTGTCGATGTGGACTGCGCTCGTGGCGGGGCGCTGGACGCTCGTCGAGCACTTCGATCGCGGCGGTCGTCGGTATCTCGTCGCCCACCGGAACGAGCCGGGAGGAGAGGGACCGCTGACGCTCACGCCCCGAGAGCGACAGGTCGCGGGGTTCGCCGCGCGCGGACACGGCTTGAAGCTCATCGCGTACGAGCTCGGACTCTCGACCGCATCGATCTCGCACAGCCTCTCGGCCGCTTCGACGAAGCTCGGCGTCCGTTCGCGTGGCGAGCTCGCGCGCGTGTGGGCCACGACCATCGGTCTCGGCGAGGACGAGATGGCGCGGCTCGGGAGCGGCCTCGACGGATTCGCCTCCGGGGCGGTCGAGCTCGAGCGTCCCGCGACGCGCTCGCGCCTGACACCGACCGAGCTCGCGATCGTCACGAGCATCGTCCGTGGCGAGTCGAACGCCTCGATCGCCCGCGCGCGCGGCACCTCGCCGCGCACCGTCGCGAACCAGATCGCACGCATCTTCAAGAAGGTAGGCGTGGGTTCGCGGGCGGCGGTCGCATCTTGGGCCGCTGGCTCCGTACGCTCCTGAATCGAGCGACGCGGACATTGTCGGGGCGTCACGCTTCGCTCGGGGTTGCCGGCGCGGCGCCGCGAACGCACGGTGCGGCGACGTGACCATCGCGGTCGTTGCCGAGAAGCCCTCTGTCGCACGCGACATCGCCGCCGTCCTCGGTGCGACGAAGCGCGGCGACGGACGCATCGAGGGGAACGGCTACATCGTGACGTGGGCGATCGGGCACCTCGTCGCCCTCGCGCAGCCGAGCCAGATGCGGCCGGAGTGGAAGGCGTGGCGCTTCGACCAGCTGCCGATGCTGCCGAGCGAATGGCCGCTCGAGATCGTCGACGAGACCCGGGACCAGTTCGACGTGGTGAAGAAGCTGCTGCGCTCGCGCGACGTGACCGACGTCGTCGCGGCCACCGACGCGGGGCGCGAAGGCGAGCTGATCTTTCGCTACATCTACGACGCCTCCGGCTGCAAGAAGCCGGTGAAGCGGCTCTGGATCTCGTCGCTCACGCCGCAGGCGATCCGCGACGGCTTCGCGCGCCTGCGCGACGCGAAGGACTACGACGGCCTCGCCGACGCCGCGCGGGGACGGAGCCGCGCCGACTGGCTCGTCGGCATGAACCTGTCGCGCGCGTACAGCATCACGATGAACGATCACCTGAGCGTCGGTCGCGTGCAGACGCCGACCCTCGCGATGATCGTCGAGCGCGAGAAGGCGATCCGCGACTTCGTCCCGGAGGACTACCTCGAGATCGTCGCGACCTTCACGCCCGAAGAACGCGACGCGCGCTACGAGGGGACGTACTTCCGACTGGCCCGCGACGATGAAGGACAGAAGCCGGTCCGCAGGTTGCCGGCGGACGCCGCAGCCGCGAACGTGATCGTCGAGCGGGTGCGGGCGGTGGGGGCGAGCGCACGCATCGAGTCGACCAAGAAGGACGTGCGGAAGCTCCCGCCGCCGTTGCTCTACGATCTCACCGAGCTGCAGCGGCACGCGAACCGGCTCTACGGCATGAGCGCGCAACGCACGCTCGACGTGGCGCAGCAGCTCTACGAGGTCGACAAGCTGATCAGCTACCCCCGAAGCGACAGCCGTCACCTCACACGCGACGTCGCGGTGACCCTCGGCTCCGTGGTGGACGCGCTCCGCGATCGCTACCTCGGAGCGCTCGCGCCCACGACCGGCGTCGCGCCGCTCTCGGCTCGGTACGTGGACGACGCGAAGGTGCAGGACCACCACGCGATCATCCCGACCTCCGTCCGCGCGGGGGCGCTCACCGGCGACAAGCTGCGCATCTACGACTTGGTCGCGCGCAGGCTCCTCTCGGCGTGGCACGACGATCACGTCTACGCCGCGACGCGCGTAATCACCGCCGTCGAATCGCCCGGCGCCTGCGATCGCTTCGAGTCGAACGGCACTGCGATCGAGCACGTCGGCTGGAAGATCCTCGACGTGGGCTACGGAAAAAAGGTGTCCGACGAGCTGCCGGGCGGGCTCGCGCGCGGTCATCGCCAACGTGTGCTCGATGCGGCCGCGGTGCCGAAGCGGACGAAGCCGCCGCCGCGCCTCACCGACGCCACGCTCCTGACCGCCATGGAGACGGCCGGGAAGACGATCGACGAGCCCGAGCTCGCCGAAGCGATGAAGGACGTCGGCCTCGGCACGCCGGCCACGCGCGCCGCCATCATCGAGACGCTGTTGCGCCGCGAGTACGTCGTCCGCAACGAGCGCTCGATCGCCGCGACCGAGAAGGGCATCACGCTCGTCGATCGCGTGCACGCCGACGTGAAGAGCCCCGCGATGACCGCCGAGTGGGAGACGAAGCTCGCGAAGATGCAGCGCGGCGAGTACGCGCTCGGCGAGTTCATCTCCGGGATCGAGCGCTACGTGCAGGACGTCATCGGCAAGGTCCGCACCGTCGTACCGACACAGCGCGCGTCGACTCCAGAGCGCGCTTCGGCTCCCCAGCGCGTGCCGACGGGGGGCGACGGTCTCGCGTCGATCCTCGAGGGGACCTTTGGGTTCCGTTCGTTCCGCCCCTATCAGGAAGCGGTGTGCCGCGCCGCGACGGCCGGTGACGACGTGCTGCTCGTGATGCCGACCGGGGCGGGCAAGTCACTCTGCTACCAACTCCCCGGCATCGCGCGCGGCGGCACGACGTTGGTCGTGAGCCCGCTGATCGCGCTGATGGAAGACCAGGTGCAGAAGCTGAACGCGCTCGGGCTCGTCGCCGAACGGATCCACTCGGGTCGCGATCGTGCGGCGTCACGGCGCGCGTGCGTGCTCTATCTCGAGGGGAAGCTCGACTTCCTCTTCATCGCGCCCGAGCGGCTGCGCGTCCCCGGCTTCCCCGAGATGCTCGCGCGACGGCTGCCGACGCTGATCGCGATCGACGAGGCGCACTGCATCTCCAAGTGGGGGCACGACTTCCGGCCCGATTACCGCATGCTCGGTCAGCGCCTGCCGCTCCTCCGCCCGGCGCCGGTGATCGCGCTCACCGCGACGGCGACGCCGCAGGTGCAGGAGGACATCCTCGAGCAGCTCGGCCTCCCGAGCGCGTCGCGGTTCATCCACGGCTTCCGCCGCGACAACCTCGCGATCGAGCTGTGCGAGTGCAACCCGAGCGAGCGCACGACGGCGGTGCGCGCGCTCCTCCGTGACAAGGCGCGGAGGCCGGCGATCGTCTACGCGCCGACGCGAAAAGGGGCCGAGCAGCTCGCGCGGGATCTCGGGAAGAGCTTCCCCGTGGCCGCCTATCACGCCGGCATGGAGAGCTCGGCGCGCGAGCGGATCCAGACCGCGTTCCTCGGCGGGAAGCTCGAGGTCGTCGTGGCGACGGTGGCCTTCGGGATGGGCATCGACAAGGCAGACGTGCGGACCGTGGTGCACGTCGCGTTGCCCGGCAGCGTCGAGGGGTATTACCAGGAGATCGGCCGCGCCGGCCGCGACGGCGCTCCTTCGCGCGCGATCCTCCTGCACTCGTTCGTCGACCAGAAGACGCACGAGTTCTTCCTCGAGCGCGACTACCCCGACGTCCCGGTGCTCGAGAAGATCGTGCGCTCGCTGCGCGCGGAGCCCGAGGCGCGCGAGGCGCTCCGAAAGAGGCTGAAGCTCGACGAGGAGGAGCGCGAGCGCGCGAGCGAGAAGCTGTGGATCCACGGCGGCGCCGTCGTCGATCACGAGGGCGCGGTCCGTCGCGGCGAAGGCGGCTGGGAGAAGCCGTATCTCTCGCAGCGCGCGCATCGGCTGGCCGAGATCGCGCACGTCGCGAGCTTCGCCCGCTCGCACGGCTGCCGGATGCTCCACCTCGTGCGCCACTTCGGCGATCAGCGCGATCGCGGCGACCCGTGCGGCATCTGCGACATCTGCGCGCCCTCCGCGTCGATCGCCGGTCGCACGCGCGAGCCGAGCGAGAACGAGCAGGCCGCGCTCGCGAAGATCGTCGTCGCCCTCGCGCGCGTCGACAGCCGCAGCGCAGGCCAACTCCACAAGGAGACGTTCGGAGACACCCTCGAGCGCCGCTCGTTCGAGCACCTCCTCGACGGCCTCGCGCGCGCGGGCCTCGTGCACGTACGCGAGGAGACGTTCGAGAAGGGCGGCGAGACGATCGCGTACCAGCGCGTGTCCCTCACCCCCGACGGCGTGAAGCGCGCCGGCGAAGCGCGCGCCTCGGGTGTCACGCTCAAGGAAGCTCCGAAGAAGAAGAAGAAGAGCTGGAAGGGCGCGGGCAAGCGTCGCGGAAAGCGCAAAGCCGCGAAGCGGTGAGGCGTCGATGACCGAGTGCGAGTTCCGGACGCTCGATCGCAGATCGGATTGAACACGGAGGCACGGAGGCACGGAGGTTCGAGAGTCTGCCGATAGCGACCGCGCCCTCTCGTCGCTGGTCGCGACGACCGCGTGCTCGCCCCCGAGTGCGCAAGGGACGGTAGAGGAAGAACTGACTCCGCAGAGCAGCGAAGAGATCGGAGCGAAGCGCGCGGCAGCACTTCACGGCCCTCCGTGCCTCCGTGCCTCCGTGTTCAATCGCTCGAGTACGTCGCCTTGGCGAATCGCGATCGGTGGGAGCTCTTCCGTCGCTCGACTGATCTGCGGCTCGCGGGCAGCACTCGCCCGCAATGCGTGCGGCTCTGGCGGAGCGCAGCGGAGTGAACGCGGACGGACGAGGCTTTGCGAGTCCGTTCCGCGTCCACGGAGCGCAGCGCAGTGAACCGCCAATCACGGCGCATGCGATCGATTGCCGCGGCTCCCAACGGCCTCCGGCGTCATCACACCGCACCGCCCGCGCGGAGCGGCGAGCGGGTTTCGGGCTCTAGACCCTGGACCCTAGACCCTAGACCCCTTGTTTTGTGCCGCCGCCGCAGCAGTCGGCTAGAGAATTGCTAGAGGACCGCCGTGACGACGACACGCAGACGACCCGCCGTGCTGGGAGGCCCCGAAATCGGGCGCGTCCTCGCGGTGATCGCGTTGTTCGTGTTGTCGCTCGTAGGGAGCGCCGCCGTCGCCCTCCCGTTCTTGTTCCAGTCGAGCGCGGTGCGCGCGAAAATCGAGCAGACCGTTGCGTCCGCGATCAAGGACGAGACGAACCTCGACGTCAGCTTGCGCATCGACCGCGCGCTCTGGCCGCCGGGTGTCGTGGTTCGTGACATCCGTGTGGCTTCGACGACACCTGGGAAGCCCTTCGCCTCGATCGCAGAGGCGCGCGTCACGCTCCGACCGTTCGCGCTCCTCTCGGGCCGGGTCGTCGTCGACGCGATCGAGGTCGTCAGCCCGGACATCGACGCCGAGCTGGTCGACGGCGCGCCCATCAACCTGCCGCTGAAGCTCAAGGAGCACCCGCCGAAGCCGAAGACCGCGCCGCAGATCGAGCCGCCGTTCCGCGTCATCGCGATCACGAACGCGAAGGTGAAGGTCTCGAACAAGTCGACGCTGCCTGGACCGTTCGATCTCGGGCAGCCGATCAGCGCGGAGCTCGCCGGCATGGACCTCGACGTCGACGTCGCGGGCGAGGGGACGCCCGTCTACGAGGTGCGATTGAACAAGGCGTCGGGCATGCTGCACACGCGCCACGTCCAGAAGAGCCGTTGGCCGCTCCCCGGCCGCTTCGTCCACGACCTCGAGAAGATCCCCTACCACCCATTCATCATGGAGGACGACGACGTCCTCTGCGGGCTGTCGCTCTCCGCGCGCCTCACCGACGCGACCACCGCGCGCATCGTCGAGCTGAAGCGGATCGAGGTCGACGTGCGCCTCGACGACAACCCGCTGAAGGGGAACGTCCTCTCGTGCGCCGCCGGCAAGGTGCCCGACGATCGCATCGTGAACCTGCGGATCGACGGCCTCGAGCTCGATCTCCCGAAGCGCCCTGACGACGCGCCGTCCACCGCCAAGCTGCCGTCGCCGAAGCTCGCCTTCGACGTGGGGACGGGGCGCGTGCGCGTGCGCGTGCCCGCGTTCCTCGCCTATCGCT
The DNA here is from genome assembly GCA_046593995.1 of Polyangiales bacterium. Taxonomy (GTDB): domain Bacteria; phylum Myxococcota_A; class Polyangia; order Polyangiales; family JADJMO01; genus JALHOE01. The sequence goes on along the minus strand of JBKJQC010001262.1, from coordinate 734 downwards.
ACATCGAGTTCGATCCGCTCGACGGCTGGCTCTCGCTCGACGTGGCGGCGTACGCGGCGATCGATCTGAACGATCCGCTCCCTGGTCTGCTGCGCAGCTCGATCCAGGGTCGCATCGACGGGCACGAGCTCCGGCTCTCGCACTTCCGCTTTGGGTCGTCGCTCGGCGGCGACATCGCGCTCAAGCCGCCGCTCGTCGTCACCTCGCAGAAGCTCGAGATCCTCTACGGCGGCGGGCACGTCGTGCTGACCGACGTCGAGGCGCGGCTCGCGCCGATCCCGTTCGCGAAGAAGAAGATGCCGATCAAGGCGACGCTCGCCATCACGGACCTGCCGCTGCCGGGGCTCGTGCGCGAGCTCGGCGTGTCGGAGCACCCGCACGTGCGTTGGGACTTTCGCGAGGCCTTCACGAAGATCTCCGGCCACCTCGATCCGCTCGCGCTCGACGGCGACCTCAAGGTCAAGTCCAGCAACTTCGAGCTCGCGCCGGATCCCATCGAGAAGCCCGGGCACGGTCACATCATCGGCCTCTCACCGAAGACCGGCGGCAACGCGGATCTCACCGCGCACCTCGCCGTGCGCCCCGATCACCTCGGCTTCGAGCAGGTGCACGTGGTCTTCGGCGGGAGCATCGCCGACGGACGGGTGCACCTCGGCTTCGACGATCGGCTCGAGGTCGACGCCAAGAGCGAGCAGTACGACCTCGCCGACGGCTCGCCGCTCGCCAAGTTCCCC
>JBKJQC010001168.1:0-23890 GCA_046593995.1 Polyangiales bacterium | reverse complement strand
CGGAGGCACGGAGGCACGGAGATCGGAGAAAACAGGGAGCCGGGGAGTCGGGGAGACGAGAAGGAGTTTCAGAGTCTGCCGATCTCGACTTCCACCAAAAAGCCTCCCCGTCTCCCCATCTCCCTGTTTGTTCTCGGAAGCGGCGACGCGCAGGCAGCGACGCGCGACGACGACGTGTCGGAGACGATCGGCAGACGCTCGAACCCCCGTACCTCCGTGCCTCCGTGCCTCCGTGTTCAATCCGATCTGCGGCGGGGCAATCGAGAATCACGCTCGGTCATTCAGACTCTAGACCCTAGGGTCTAATAGACCCTGCCACGATCGCAGCGATGACGCCCGCGCTGCCACGGCGGCGGCGATCAGCGAACGGGGATCGCGAAGCACATGCGCGTTCCGCGGCCGAGGCTGCTCTCGCACCAGATCGTACCGCGGTGCGCCTCGACGATGCCGCGCGCGATCGCGAGGCCGAGGCCGGTGCCGGGTTGGACGACGCCGGGGACTCGGTAGAAACGATCGAAGAGGCGCGCCACGCTCTCGGGCGGGATCCCCGGGCCGTCGTCCTGCACGGCGAAGACTACGCGCTCTCCGCCGTTGCTCGCGGAGACGATGATCGAGCCGCCCACCGGGGTGAACTTCAGCGCGTTTCCGATCAGGTTCGCGAAGACCTGGCCGATGCGCTCGCGGTCGACTGAGAGGGCCTCGAGGCCGTCGTCGATGCGCGCACGGAGCTCGAGCTTCTTCGCGTCGGCGAGCGGGCGATGGAGATCGATCGCCTCGCTGACCAGCTCGCGGAGCGCGACCGGCTTCCGGCGCACCTGGAGGGCGCCGGCCTCGATGGTCGCGATCTGCAGCAAATCGTCGAGGAGGTGCGTGGTGCGCGCGAGCGCGCGATCGGCGCGGTCGAGCGACTCGGCGCCGACGCGCTGCACGACGTCGGGCATCCCGCGCATGCGCTTGAGCGTGAGGGAGACGACGCTGATGGGGTTCCGGAGATCGTGCGACACGACCCCGATGATCTCCTGGCGCGCGAGCGCGGCTTCGCGCGCGGACTGCAGCGCGCGCGCGTTCTCGACGGCGAGCGCGCCTCGGCTCGCGAGGTCCTCGGCGAGCACCAGGTCGTCCGGCTCGTGCGGCGGCCGGCTTGCATTGCGGACGAGCGTCAGCGCGCCGAGCACGCGTCCGCGCACGCGCAGCGGGACCGTGAGGCTCGCTCCCGGATTCAGGCGCTCGATCGCGCGTTCGTGCTCCTCGTCGCGCGCGAACCAGCGGCGCACCTCGGGGTCACGCGCGTCGTGCAGGATCGGCTTCCCGCTCGTGATCGCCTGGATCGCCGGGTGGCGCGTCTGCGTGCGCAGCGCCGAGTACTGCATCGCCGCTTGGACGTCGGCGGCCTTTTCTTCGTCGACGTGCTCGCAGATGACGCGACGGATCTCCTCCCCCTCGACCAGATCGACGAAGCAGTAGTCGCCGAGGATGGGGAGCGTGAGGCGCGCGAAGGCGCGCAGCGTGGTGTCGACGTCCTGGGACTCGGCGAGGACCCGGCTCGCCTCCGCGAGGAACCGCGCGTGGTGCGCGGACTGCTCCGCGCGCGCGCGCAGCGCCGCCTCGTTCTCGGCCTTGCGGCGCTCGATCGCGTAGCGGATGGAGCGCGCCACCGTCTCGGCGTCGGCGCCCTTGATCAGGTAGTCCTGCGCGCCGGCCTGCAGTGCGGAGATCGCGACGGGATCGCCGCGCAGGCCGGTGAGGACGACGATGGGCGTGCCGCCGGCCACGCGCCGCATCTCCTCGACGGTGACGACCCCGCCGCCGTCCGGCAGCGACAGATCGAGCAGGATCACGTCGAACCGTGCGGCCGCGAGCGCGTCGCGCGCGGACGCGAGGTCCGTCGCGTGCTCGCACACGAAGCGGTTCTCGGCGCGCTCCGCGAGGACCTCGTCCAGGTAGCGCGCGTCCGCGTGGTTGTCCTCGACGACGAGCACGGCCACCGTCTCGGTGCCGGACCTCACCATCGACGACGGCCGCTCGGACACGCGCACCGCATTCACTCCCGAGCTCGTGGACGCGGAACGGACTTCGCTCGGGCTCCGTCCGTCCGCGTTCACCGTGCGTCCCCCGGGAGTCGAACGACCGTCAGCCAGAAGTCGTCGATCTGCTTCACCACGGTGAGGAACTGCGCGAGGTCGACGGGCTTCGTGATGTAACAGTTCGCATGCAGCTCGTAGCTCTCGAGGATGTCGCGCTCGCTCGACGACGTGGTCAAGACCACGACCGGGATGCGACGCAGGGCGGGGTCCTTCTTGATCTCGACGAGCAGCTCCTGGCCGGACATCCGAGGCAGGTTGAGATCGAGCAGCATGAGGTCCGGCGCCGGGAGCTCGCTGTACGGTCCTTCGCGGCGGAGCATCTGCAGGGCGACGACGCCGTCCTCCGCGACGCGCAGCACGTTCGCGACCTTCCCTTCGCCGAGGGCTTCCTCGGTGAGGCGCACGTCCGCAGGGTTGTCCTCGACGAGCAGGATCTCGATCGGACGGCTTCGCTGGGTCACGTGACGTTCGCCTCTCATGGTGACTCACGGTCGCGGGGGACGATGGGGAGCGTGAAGTGGAACGTCGTGCCGCCGCCCGGCTCGGAGGTCACCCAGATGCGTCCGCCGTGACGCTCGACGATCTTCTTGCCAATCGCGAGCCCGATGCCCGTGCCGGGATATTTCGTCCGGCCGTGGAGCCGCTGGAAGATGACGAAGATGCGGTCGAAGTACTGCGGCTCGATCCCGATGCCATGATCGCGGACGTGGATCACCCACTCCCCATCCTTGCGCTCGGAGGTGATCTCGATCGAGGGCGGGTCCTCGCGCTTGAACTTGATCGCGTTCGCGATCAGGTTCTGGAACAGCTGCGCGAGCTGGAGCCGATCGCCCTTCACGACCGGCAGCTCGTCGCAGGTGATCTCCGCTCCGTGCTCGCGGATCATCGGTCCGAGATCGTCGGTCGCCTGCTTCACGACCTCGTTCAGGGGGAGCGCCTCGCGGGTGAGGCCACACGTCCCCACGCGGGAGAACGCGAGCAGATCCTCGATGAGGCGCTGCATGCGCGTGACCCCCTCGACGGTGAAGCCGATGAACTCGTCGGCCTTCTCGTCGAGCTTCCCCTGGTACCGGCGCTGGATCAGCTGCACGTAGCTCCCGATGGTGCGCAGCGGCTCCTGCAGGTCGTGCGAAGCGACGTAGGCGAACTGCTCGAGCTCGCGGTTCGAGCGCGCGAGATCGCGTGCTTGCGATGCGAGTGTGTCCTCTGCGCGGCGCCGCTCGATCCCCTGCGCGATCGCATCGGCGACGAGCCCGAGCGCCGCCAGGACCTCGTTCGGCAGCGGCGCGCGCCCGAACATCGCCACGACGCCGACGAGGCGGTCGTCGACGAGCAGCGGATAGCCCGCGAAGGAGACGAGGTTCTCGCGCGCAGCCCACGCGCGATCCCCCACGCGCTCGTCGTGTTGCACGTCGTTCGTCAGGTGCGGCGCGCGCTCCTCGGCGATGCGCCCGATCTTGAACTTCCCGACGGGGACGCGCGCGTGCGGACCGTCGATGTGCGTGTACATGCCGGCGCTCGCTTGGAGCGCGAGGACGGTCCCGGTCGGATCGGCCGTCCAGATGCGAGCGAACGCTGCGTCGAGCGTGCGCACGAGCGCCTCACACACGCCGCTCAGGAGCTCCTGGAGCGGAGACCGTTTCGCGAGCATCGCGCTCACGTCGGCGCGCAGCGTCTCGAGCCGCGTGAGCCGCTCGCGGAGGAGCTCGCCGCGATGGCGCTCGGTCACGTCCTGCGCCGTGAGCGCGAGGCCTCCGTCCATGAGCGGGTACACCTCGAGCTCGAGCCATTGCTCGCCGGCGCGCGCGTCGGCACGCGCCGCGACGCGATCGCGCGATGCCTGCTCGCACGCCCGTCGGAACGCGGGCGTCGCGAGCTCCGGCATGACTTCCCACACATGGCCGCCGACGAGCGCGTCGCGCGCGCGGCCCGCGGCGCCGCTTCCGTTGACGAAGACGACGCGCAGCTCGGGATCGACGACCACGAACGGGTGCCGGATCGCTTCGAGGACATCGCCCGTGCGCATCGTGACGTCTCGGAACGTCATGGCCAGAGTGACCTCGTGCTGGCGTCGGCCTGGTGCATGCCCGCGATCGGACTACGATGACCCAACCCAGGTCTCCGTTGCGCGAGGCTCAGTGCCAGATGCCGAGCGTGATTCCCCACGCGAAGTACTGCCGAGCCAAGTCGCCGAAGGCTCCCACGCGGAACGCGTTCTGCGGGTCGAGCAGGCCGAACAGGTCCCAGTCGAGAGCGCGCACGTCGAACCCGAGCGTCAGGTGCGGACGGGCCGTCGATCCCTCGATGCGCCCGGGCTCGAGGTAGGTCCCGAGCCGTAGCTGCACGGCGTCTTCGAACGGCTCGGCCTCGAGGCCGAGCCGCGGCGTCACCGACACGCGTTGGCCCGAACGGAACACGCGATCCTGGCGGAGGAACGACTCGACGGACACTGCGGTGTCGACCGGTCCGCTCACCAACAGCGAGGTCACGATCAGGAGCTTCCGGCGCGGAAGGGCCAGGTAGCGATCGCGCAGCTTCGCGTCGATCACCGCCTTCTCCGGCATGAGCTTCACGGTGCCGCCCTTCCCGTCGGGCGCGTCCTGCAGGTACTCGGCGGGCGGATGGTGCGGATCGATGAACGGGAGGTTGAGCGGCCGTGGCCCGAGCTGGATCGCGAACCCCATCTCGATCTCCCACGGCAGCTCCACCGCCTGCGGCACGTAGCGACCGGCGACGACGCGATGGCCGTTCGCGTCGGGGAGGTTCTGCCCTTTCACCTCGGCGTTCGGATCCATGCGTCCGCGCGCCGAGAACGCGAGGCGGATCGGCAACCGATGTGGCGCCCACAGCGCGCCGAGCTGCGGACCTGCGCTGGTGGTCTGAAAGATCGAGGTCGACTGCGCGGTCCCCTGCACGGTGCCCACGTCGAGCACCGCGGTGCGGAGGCCGAGACCGATCGCGACCTGCCCGTCGAAGAACGTACGCGCGAGAGAGAGGTCGTAGCGCGCGAGCAGGATCCGGACGCTCTCGCTGCCCGAGCTCGTGGGAGCGGCGCCCTCCGCGGCGCCGAGCGTGTAGGTCTGCCCCTGGAACGACACCCCCGCGCCCCACGGACCGAACTGCGCGAGCGCGCCCGCAGTCGCGAAGTAGAAGTTCTGGTGACGGAAGCCGGTCTCGCCGTCGTTGTCGAAATCGGTGTTCTTCACCGTCGTCGGGAAGGTCACGCCGAACCCGAGATCGTAGTCGAACCAGGTGCGTGACCAGGGCACGCGGACCGCCGGAGCCGCTGGGTTCACGACCATCCCTTCCACGCCCTCGGCGATCGGCGAGTACGCGCCGGCGAGCCCGGTCACGCGCGACGACGAGAGCACCGGGCCTTGGAAGAGATCGACCCGATACGCGTTCGTGTCGAGGCGCGTGCCGAGCGCGTGATCGGCCGACGCTGCCCGCGCAGAGAGAGCGATGGCGATCGCGGCTATCCCGCCGAGCGCACGCATCGGAATCCTCCGCCGGCGAAGCGATAGTGCGCCTCGAACGAGGTGCGCGAGAAGGTCCGCAGGGAGCGCGGGCCGTACATCCACGAGCCGCCGCGCATCACGCGGTGATGCTGATCGCTCACCGGCCCACCAGGAAGGTTGCGCGGATTGTTGGGCGGCCCATCCTCGTAGAACGCCGGGTCGTCGATGTCCTCGCACCACTCCCAGACGTTGCCCGCGAGGTCGAAGAGCCCGTAGGGCGACGCGCCGTCCGGGTAGCTCCCGACGGGCGTCGTCCCGCCGCGCGTCTTGCCGAAATTCGCGCGCGACGGCGTGGGCGGCGTCTTGCCCCACGGATAGATGCGGCCGTCGCTCCCGCGCGAAGCCTTCTCCCATTCGGCCTCGGTCGGCAGTCGCTTCCCTGCCCACGCGGCGTAGGCCTGCGCGTCGTGGAAGGAGACGTGAACGACCGGATGATCCGCGAGCTTCTTCGGCGGCGCGCGCTTCTCGGTGCGCCCATCCGGCAGCTGCACGGCGGGCCAGTGCGCGAGGAAGCGTCCCTTGGTCGCGTCGACGGGGCGATACCCGGTCACCGAGAGGAACGTCGCGTACTGCGCGTTGGTCACGGGCGTGCGGTCCATGTAGAAGCCGTCGAGGTGCACCGTGCGGCGGCTCGTGCCGTACGCGAACGGACCGTCGGGAACGAGGATCATCTCCGAGCCGTCGCTGTCGCGGATCGACATGGCGAGCGGGTGCGACGATGCCGAGCGTCGCGTCGCGGGGACCGTCTCGAATGCGGCGTCGAATCGCTCGCGGAAGACGCGACAGGTCTGCGGCCTGTCCTTCGGATCCTTCGCGAGCGCGTCGAGTATCAGCGCCTCGAGCGCCTTCGGCACTTCCGCGCGGAGCTCCGACGGAGGGCGCGGCTTCTCGTTCACGAGCGCCATCATCACGGCGAAGTGATTGCCGCCATCGAACGGCACCTTGCCGGTGCACAGCTCGTAGAGCGTGACGCCGAGCGAGTAGACGTCCGAGCGGAGATCCGCGAGCTGCGGCGTCCGCACCTGCTCGGGCGACATGTACTTGCACGTGCCGAGGAGCGCGCCGCTCATCGTGTAGGTCGTCCCCTCGAGGACCTTGGCGATCCCGAAGTCGGCGACCTTCGGGCGGAGCACGCCGGCGCGGTCCTCGAGGAGCACGTTCTCGGGCTTGATGTCCCGATGGATCACGTTGCGGTCGTGCGCTTCCGTGATCGCGTCGAGCACGCTGCGGAAGAGGGTGGCGATCTCCTCGAGCGGCATGCGGCCGCGCCACCGGTCGAGGTGTCGCGCGAGCGTCGGGCCGTTCACGTACTCCATCACGATCGCGGCGAGGTAGTCCTGCTCGACCAGATCGTGGATGGCGACGACGTTCGGGTGCGAGAAACCGCGCATCACCCGCGCCTCGCGCGCGAAGCGACCCCGGATCCCGGCGTCGCCGGCGAGGTTCGTGTGCAGACACTTCAGCGCGACGGTGCGGTCGCGAACCGTATCGTGCGCGCGGTACACGACGCCCATGCCGCCCTCGCCGAGAACGTCCTCGACGCGGTACACCGAGATCATCGTCCCGGGCCGGATGCGCATCGGAGGCAGCTCCGACGACGGCCGCTGCGGCTCGGCGCTCCTCTCGGTGACGTCCAAGGGGAGCGCGCGCGGGTGATCCAACGTGCGGACCTGCGCTCCGCACCGCGAGCACGTCGTCGCGTCCGGGCCGATCGGATCTCCGCACGTCGGACAGTTCAAGGCCGCGTCATCTTAGCGCGCTTTCCCGAGATGCGATTGAACACGGAGGCACGGAGGCACGGAGGATCCAGGGTCTGCCGATCGCCCCTCCGCCGATTCGATTCTGCCTACCCAGGAACGTCATGCGTGTCAGCGGCGGCAAGACATCGATGCGAGCGCGCGGCAGCACATCTCGAACCTCCGTGCCCCCGTCCCTCCGTGTTCCTCTCGAGTCTCGAGCCTGCGCTAACCCGCGTGGGTGCGGGCACGGACGTCTTTCAGGATGCGCGCGGCCGCGGCCTGGCCGCTCGACATCGCGCCCACGATGCCGTGCCCTGCGCGGGTCGACGCTCCGGCGAAGTAGAGTCCGCCGATCGGCGCGCGGTACCCCGGACGATCGCGGAGGAACTGATCGGGCGTCGCGGCGAGACCGTAGCCGGTCCCTCCGGTCGCACCCGTGTAGCGCGCGTGGCTCACTGGCGTCGCCGACTCGCGGAAGACGATGCGGGACGCCGAGCCGGGGAAGAGCGCGTCGAAGCGACGGACCATGTCCTCCTCGATCTGCGCCTTCACGGCGTGGTAGCCGTCGTTCCGCTTGTAGTCCCAGCCCGGAATCGCCTGCGCAGCGACGTTCCAACGATCGAAGGAGCCGGGCACGATCGTCATCACCTCGACGTTGGTGACGCCGGCCGGCGCGTGGTGCAGCGCGTGCTCCGGGTCCTTGAGCGACGCGCTGGTCACGTAGCAGCCGTAGGGGCGAATCGGTCCGGTCCCCGAGTCTCGCCCAGATGCTCGATAGAAGCTCTCCATGTCGACGCCGTCGAATTGCCAGTAGTTCGTCGCGCCCATGCCGGCGTCGCGCATGTCGCCCGTGACGCCGAGGAAGGTCATGAAGAGCGCCGCGGCCATCTCGAAGCCGGCGGCGCGGCCGACCCACGACGCGGGGAGGTGCGCGGGGCCGACCAGCTCGAGGAGCGTCTTCTTCAGATCGGCGTTCGAGAGCACGACGTCAGCGCGGACCTCGCGCGCGGCCTCGCCCTGTCGGGGCGCCACCCGGACGCCCGTCGCGCGGCCGTCGCGCACCACGATGCGCTCGATCGGGTGGCGGAGGTGCACGGAGCCGCCGAGGGACTCGATGCGCTCGCACAGTCGGTCCGCGATGATCTGCCCGCCGCCCTTCGGGTAGTACGCGCCGCGGAAGTAGTGCGCCGCGAGGCCGAGGTGGAGGAACGCGCTCACCTTGCTCGGCGGCAGACCGTAGTCGCCGCTCTGTCCGAGGAGCACCCCCCGGAGCGCCGGGTCGCGCGCGTCGATCGACTCGAACACGTCCGCGATCGTCGCCGTCCGATGCGGCGCGAGGCGGAGGCCGGCCGCCGCGAGCGCGATCATGTCTTTCACCGGCGGGCGTCCCTTGGCCTCGCGATCCTGAAAGCGTGTCGCCACCTCGACCGCGGAGAGCAGCTTCACGTACTTGTCGATCGCGCGACGCTCGCGCGGGAACATCTCGACGAGCCGCTCGCGATAGCGCTCGATCCCGACCGGGATGCGAAAGCGGAAGTCTGGGAACACCAACGTGTCGAAGCCGTCCGGATCGAGCGGCGCGTACCCGAGCTCGATCCCGAGCTTGCGCAGGATGCGCGGGATCTGCCCCTCCTCGCCGCAGTCGCCGATGTAGTGGAGGCCGACGTCGAAGCGGTAGCGCGCGCGCTTCGGGCCGCGCTCGAAATGCGTGGCGCAGCCGCCAGCCGTGTAGTGACTCTCGAACACCGCGACCGACTGCCCCGCCTGCGCGAGCGTGGCGCCGGCAACCAATCCGCCGAGCCCGCTTCCGACGATGGCGACGTCGACGCGCTCGGGGAGGGTGCCGTGAGCGCGACGAACGGAGGTGGTGACTTCTCGGGTGGCGGCGACCATGCGGGGATGTTGACATCGTCCACATGCGCGTCAATGTGGCGCTTGCCTACATTCCGTCCGGCGCGTAGAGTCCGATGTGGCCTACCACCACGGCAACCTCCGGCGCGCGCTGCTCGACGCAGCGCTCGATCTGTTCGTCGCTCGGGGGAGCTTCGACTTCACGCTCCGCGAGCTCGCGCGCGAGGCCGGCGTCACGCACAATGCGCCCTACCGCCACTTCGAAGGAAAGGCGGATCTCCTGGCGGCGATCCGCACGGAAGGTTTCGAGGCCCTCGCCGAAGCGTCCCGTGCGGCGCTCCGTGTTGCGGGCGAAGACGCGCGAGCCCGGGTGCGTGGGCTCGGCGCCGCCTACGTCGGCTTCGCCCTCGAGCGTCCGCACCACTTCCGGCTGATGCTGCACAACCCCCTCGGAGACGCGCCCACCGAGCTCGATGCGTTGGCGTTCGCGATCTTGAAGGAGACGATCGATCAGGCACGCACTGCGGGAGTCGTCCGCGACGACATGTCCGGGCGGGAGATCGCCCTCGCCGCATGGGCCTTGGTGCATGGGCTCGCATCGCTCGTGGTCAGCGGACACCTCCCCGCGGATCCCGCGCGCGTGCGGCGCTGGACGAAGACCCTCGACGCGATCTTCTTCGAGGGTGCGCTCGCTCGCTGAGCCCTGTCCGAGGACGACCGTCCGCACCTGCGGTCCGCGGACCTCGCTCAGCCGCACGCTCCGACGCGCGAAGCCCCTCGTATTCGAAGGGTTTCCGCGGTCGGACGCGCGCGCACGCGACGTGCTGGACGGGGCCGTCACATGACCCTCTCTCGCCCCCGCGTCCTCGTCGCGTCCCTCGCGCTCGGTGCTCTCGTTTCGCTCGTCGCCTGTGGAAAGAAGGAGTCGCGCGCGGGTGGAGACGAGTCCGCGGCCTCGGCGTCGCTCGGCGGCCTCGTCGAGACGCACGCGCAAGGGTCCATCCTCTGGGACATCGACGCCGAGGGTGTCGTCAGAGCCGATCTGCGTGACCTCGACGACGCCCACGTGAGCAAGAACGCGAAGGGCACGATCGAGTGGAAGGAGAACGACGAGCCGAAGCGCGCGAAGCTCGAGTACGACGCGGACGCGAAGGTGCTCCTCGCGCACGGCCCCGCACCCACCGCGGAGATCACCGAGCTGCGCTACGTCGTCGTGCAGGGGGACGCGCCGGTGCAGGGCACGCTGCACGTCCCCGCGGGCGGAACCGCGTCGCTCGCCGCCCAGGGCGACGTGAAGGCGTCACCCACGCTCGAGGGTACCGGCCCCCACGGCGGCCTCGTGCAGGTGGTCGGCGGCGATCGGGTCGAGATCGTGGCCGACGACGACTCGGACGAGGTCCGCGTCTACGTGCTCGACGCCGAGGGAAAGGCGATCGTCGCGGGCGACCGCAAGATCACCATCGCGGTCGTGGCGGAGACGCCACGGGTGATCGTCTTCGCACCGGCGCCGGGAGGGCTCTATTTCGTGGCCAATGCGAAGATCGTCGCCGACCCCACGCGCGTCACGATCGTGGTTCGCCGCGGAGGCAAGGTGCGCGTCGCGATCGTCGGGTGGAAGCCCGGGGCCAAGCTCGTCGTCGCCGGCGGCCCGAAGGTGAAGCTCAAGGCCAAGGGGAACGGCGGCAAGGTCGACGTGAAGATCAAGGACGGACCGGGCGCGCCCGCGATGATCAAGGTCGACATCAAGGATCACGGCAACAAGAAGGTGAAGATCAAGATCAAGTGACGAGGCCGCGCGGCTCGACCTCGACGCGCGTCCCGCCCCGATCTCCTCGGTGGAACGTCACGTCGTAGATCGGCAGCCCTTTCGCGAGCGCGCCGAGCGTTGCCCCGAGCTGGATCTGCGCGATCGCCTCTGCCTCGCGTGCGATCGCGTCTGCGGCGCCGTCGGGGATCGGCAGGATGTCGGTCTGCAGCGCGATCCAGTCCGCGAGCTGCCGGCGGAGGAACGCGCTCACCTGCGGATGGTTGATGAAGGCTTGCGCGCCGAACGCGGAGGGGGAGACGAGCGGCACGTCGGAGAAGGCCCACACGCCGCGCGCGACGCACACGTTGAGGACCGCACCCTCGGCGTGACCGCCCGCGAGCGGCGCGATCTCGGCCTCGGTCGCGCCGTTCCATCGTCGCACGTACACCGCGCGCAGGAGATCGGTGACGAGACCGGGCCGCGAGGCGTAGCGCTCGGGGTGTTGCGACATGAGCCGCAGGTGTCCGCAGCCGAGGTGCTCTGCGCGCACCGTCTGCTCGAGGAGGAGGCCTTGCACCTCCTTCGGCGGCGTCGTCAGGAAGCGGCGCCACTCGAGCGTCTCCGAGACACCGACGAGCGCGTCGTCGAAGCGGCGATCGGCGCGCATTGCGGCGATCATCGTGTTCCCCGCGTGCACGTCCGTGTGCATGTAGAAGCGACCGAAGGCGTCGAGCCGACGCTTCACGAGCGTGTCGATGGTGCTCGCGTCGACGGCGCGGCCGAGCGTGCGTTCGAGCGCAGCGATCACGAGCAGGAGCTCTCCGGCGTCGCCGCCGGGGGTGCCGATCACGCCGCTGTCGTCGCGACCGTCGACGCACGAGATCCTGCCGTGGACCATGAGGGCGGCGAGGCGCATCCAGCGGACGGAGAGCGGATCGCCCACGTGGCGTTGCACCTCGTCGGCCGTGAGATGTCCCGACCGCGGCGGATCGACGCTGATCGAGCGGAGCTGCCCCGGGCGGCCGAGGATCGACTCGTCGCGCGTCGTCGCGAAGCCGAGATCGCGCCAGGCGACGATGCCGCCCATCATCGATGCGACGAAGCGGAGGCCGCGGCGTTCGAGCGCGTGGGCGAGATCGCTCGCGCGCTCCCCGCCACGGGAGACGAGGATCACCGGCTCGTCGCGCCCGAGCGCCGAGAGCGTGTCGAGGGCGATCGACGCGTGCACCCAGTCCGACCCGGGCACGTACCCGAGCGGTCCGACGAGCTCTTCCTCGTCGCGCACGTCCACGATGCGGACCGCGCGCCCCTGCCTCGAGACGAAGTCCGGCCGATGCAGCGGGACGCCGGCCGGCGAGCGCAAGATGGCCCCGACCCAGTTCACGCGGAACATACGCTGGGCGGGCGAGGCCTCGCCCACCTTCGGGATCAGCTCACTCACGGCTGCTCGGTCCGCTGGTCCTCCCCCGATGCGCACCGACCGCGCCCCCTCGGACCGAGGCGACGATCTCACGCGTGTCTTCTTCCTTGAATTCGAGCATCGTCGCCAGCCGCTTGATGAGGTCGTGCTCGGCGGTCGTCTCGACGCCGTCGGCCTGCACCACGAGCGCAGCGTTCCCGAGCAAGAGCTCCCGGTCGTCGCGGTCGAGGTCGGTGACGACGATGTCATGCAGGCTGCGCGGAGCCTCGGCCCAGGTGAGGATCTCCTTCTCCTCGTCCGGGCTCGCGTCGAAGCCCGAGAGCAGGCCTTCGATGACGCCGGTCTCGGGGACTCCCTTCTCGCCATCCGCCCAGGCGACGGCGACGAGCGCTTGGACGATGGCCTTCTCTCGCGGGGTCATCCGCGAAGGATAATCGATTGCGTTCAGAAGGCGCGCGCAGAAGACGCGCTCGAGAGACGCGTTCAGAAGAGCGGGCTCGTGACGAGCCGCACCCCGAGCGAGCCCCACAGCGAGATGCGCGGCTCGCCCCAGAGGCCGCTGCCGATCGCCGAGTCGAGCTGCACGTGGTCGCTGAGCACGAACCGGAATCCGGCCTGCCCCGCGCCGCCGGAGACCTCCGCGTAAGGGTCACCGGAGAAGACCTCGGCCGCGAGGTGCATCACCGAGACGATGTGGAGCTGGGTGGCGAGCCCCCACGTGACCCGGAAGCGGTCTCGGCGGATCACCGATTGACGGACGTTGTCCCGCTCCTCGATGCGGGCTCCGGTGACCCCGAGGTTCGCGTGGAAGAGGTAGGCGTCTCCGTGAAGTGCTTCGGTGAGCGCCATGTAGAGGAAGCCGCTCGGCGGTGCCTCGAACCCTCCGAAGCCGAACGGCAAGAACGTGCCGCCGATGAACGCGACGCCCGGCAGCCCATCCGTGACGGCGGCGTGTGCGAGGAGCTTCGCCTGGAGGAGCGGCGCGCCGAGCGCGTAGTGCGCCGGCTGCGGATTCTCCGAGGACCCGTGCAGACCGCCGAGCGCGACCTCGATCGCCGCGGTGGGGCCGAAGGCCGGCACCACCCAGTGCTGGGTCGAACCGCGGTCGCGGCGGATCCAGGTCTCGAGCTGCGCCTGGTGCTTGCCGACGACCCGCGCGTCGTCCGTGATGAAGGGACGCACCGCGTGCGCGCTCGGGGTGGCGAGCAGGATCGCGACGAGCAGGGCGCTCCGGAGACGCACGACGGCCGACCTTACTCGACGGAATCTGCCCCGTCAGCATTTCCGGCGGCCCGGCGCGCGCGTTGCAGTGTCCCGGTCCGGAGGTGCGAACATGCGTCCCAAGAACTCGCTGATCCGTGGCTCGCTGATCGCCGCGTGCGCCATGGCCGCGGCATGCGTCGGTGACCTCGACGGCGCGGGCGACCACGACAAGGGCGTGCGCGCCCCGGCGCCGGCGGCCGTCGGGTTCACGCCGCGTGACCCTGGCGCATCGGTCTTCTCGAGCGCTTCGACGCCGCTCGGGTGGGAGTCGGCGGCGGAGCGGCGACACGAGGAGTGGAGACTCGCAAACGGCGAGGAGACCTCGTCGCAGGCGCCGCCGGACGCGATCGGCGGAGGTCCCGAGGACTTCGACGACGAGGATTGATCAGGGGACGGCGGTGCGCTCGACCATCGCGACGAGCTCGTCGAGATCGAACGGCTTGATGAGCAACGGCAGGCTGTGACGCTCGGCGAGTCCTCTCGTGAGCGCGCTCACGTCGGCGGACATGAGCACCGTCGCGGGCAGGCCGCTGAGCGAGAGCTCCTCCAAGAGCGCTTCGACCCGACCGTCCGCGAGGACCACGTCGAGGACGAGCACGTCGAACTTCGAGTCACGGAGCAGCGCTGCGACCTCGCCCCCTGCGGAGGCTTCATGGCAGGCGTGGCCGGCGTGGGCGAGCATCTCGCTCATCGCCGAACGGAGGTCGGGTTCGTCTTCGACGAGGAGGACGCGTAGACGGTGCGACACGTGCAGAGACTGGACGTCGTGTCTACTGCCGTCAAGTCGATCCAGGCGACGCGAGCGCACGATTTCCTGGGTTTTTGTTTGGACAGCGACAGACGCGCGGCACGAGCGACTTGACGAAACGGCGGATGCGTCGTGAAGTGGTGCCATGTCTCCGGCCGAGGGGGTCCTCATGCAGATTCGCGCAGCTGGTGCTAACGATCGTTTCCACGTGTCGCACCCCCTCGACGATCGCCTACGGGACCTCGGGCTCACGTCGAACGACGTCCGTCACGCGTTGACCGGAGCGCGCATGTGCGTCGCGCGAGACGACGGCACCTTCCGCGTCGGCGGGGTCGACCTCGATGGCGCTCCGCTCACGCTGATCGTATCGGTACGCAACGACTCGGTGGTGGTGCTATCGGAGGTGGAGCGATGAAGCGATGCGGCCGCTGCGGTCACCTCCTCGTCTCGCGCAAGATCGACGTCACCCGCGAGGTCGGCGGCCACGTGTTCGTGGCGGCGCTCCCCGCGCGGTTCTGCCGCACGTGCGAGGAAGCTTCCTACGAAGGCGCGACGCTCCAGCGGTTCGATCTCCACGTCGCGAGCCGCCTCGTCGAGGCTGGATTGAGCTCGGGCGCCGCGTTCCGTTTCCTGCGCAAGGCGCTCGGGCTCCGCGCGATCGACGTCGCGGAGCTCCTCGACGTCTCGGCCGAGACGCTCTCGCGGTGGGAGACGGACAAGCGCGCCGTCGATCGCGGCGCGCTCGCGGTCCTCGCGGCGTGCGTCCACGACGCACTCGCCGGACGGACCACGACGCTCGAGACCCTGCGCGCATTGCGCTCGCCTCGCACTCTGGAAAAGCGAGTGCAGCTCGATCTGACGGGCGACCGCGCTCGATCGGCCTGAGCCACAACCGGCCCTTCCCCGACAGCATCCTTCCGAGGGTGCGCTCCAAGGTGCTCGAGATGGACGACGAATCGACCTGGCGCAGCCTCGAGGTGGAGGCCGGCGCCGCAGACACGCTGAGCGCGTTCCTCGACGCGGACACTTCCACGCCCTTCGAACTGGCGCGCAGCAAGAAGGCGATGCGCGCGCTGATGTCGGAGAACGAGCGGCTGCGCTCCGTGCTCGGACACTGTCCGAAGGCCATCGCGGTGCTCGACGAGCACGGGAACGTGACCGGCTTCAATCGCAGCTTCCGCGAGCTGTTCGGCACGCCACCGACACTGGGCTCACCGATCGCGAGGCACCTGAAGGACACGGACCGGGAGCTCCTGCAGACCGTCATCCGGCGCGCGGGAACGACGAAGCAGGCGGCAGCGGTCATCCACACGGACGGCGACCGCGATGTCGAGATCCTCGCGGCGACGCTCCCGTCATCCGGCGACCGGTCGATCGGTGTCGTGCTGGCGGGGGAGGATCGCACGGCTTTGTTGGGCGACGAGATCACGAGCGATCGTGTCCACGAGGCGAACCGACGGAGCGCGTTCGAGCTCGCGCTCTCGACCCTTCGAGGAGACATCGAGACCACGCGGGAAGCGGCCCTCGCGGCCCTCGAGGAGGCCGCGGAGCGTAAGGATGTGGACGGCGCCTCGCTCTCGGAAGCGCGCCGGGCTCTCGCCGCGCAAGGTGCGCTCCTCGCGCGGATCGAGCCGCCGCGTCTGAGCGCGCCAGGTGGCGAAGGACACGTCGCAGCGGCGGCCGTGCGGGCGTGTCGTGTCGCCTGGCGCGGCACCGCCCGCCGCACTGTGAGCGTCGACGTGCAGATTGACTCCTCACTCCGGGTGCGAGTCGCCGAGGAGGACCTCGTGCAGATCCTGGTGAACGTCCTCTCCGACGCGGTCCGCGCCGTCTCGGCGACGGGACGTTTCGGCTTCATCGTCGTCAGCGCCGACGAGGGCCCGGATGGCACGCTGGAGATCTCCGTCCGCGACGACGGCGTCGGCCTCCAGCCGTCTCGCCTGCAGGGCTGCTTCACGGGTCAACGCACCGGCGGCGAGGATCTCGGCCTCTCGATCGCTTGCGCGCTCGTCCAACGCGCGGGGGGTACGATCCGCGCGCTGAGCGAGCCCGAGCGCGGCACGACGGTCGTCGTCGCGCTCCCCGCAGCCGAGCGCACCGACGCGGTGATGGGACGGATCGCCTTCGAGCGCAGATCGCCCGTCGCGCCGGATGGATCGGGGTAGGTCGACGTGAGTCATGCGCAGCGGTGCGCCGCGTGCAGACCTACGATCCTCCGTGGCGGGGGCACTCCAAAGACCGTTCGAGCTGACGCACGATGGAGCGGACGTCGAAGACGACGACTTCTCCAGCGAAGCCGATCGTATCGCCTTCGCACATTCGGTGGTCACGACGAGCGCAGCGCCACGGACCGAGCCCATCTCGAGCGAGCCGCTGCAGGTGTTCCTCGCGCGCACGCGGTCGCAGCTCATCGAACGGTTCGTCTACGACATGCGTGAGCACCACGTGGGTCGCGAAGATGCCTCACGAACGGAGCTGATCGAGCACCTGCCGTTCTTCCTCGCGGACGTCGAGGACGCGCTCGATCGTGACGACTCCGCGCACGCGAGCATGCGCGCCGGCGAGCACGGTCAGCGCCGATTCCGACTCGGCTTCGACCTCGGAGGAGTGCTCTACGAATACGCCATCCTCCGGCGCTGCATCCTCCGCATGATGGACGACGAGGGGCTCTCGCCGACGCTGCGTGAGGTCGACGTCCTCAACCGCTGCCTCGACGCCGCGATGTCCGACGCCGCGGTCTCGTACGCACGCGAGCGCGACGTCGAGCTCGAAGAAGAGCGCGAGCGTCTGCGCGTCGCCGTGCGATCCCGCGACGACCTCGTCGCGATCGTGTCGCACGATCTGCGGAACCCGCTCACCGCGATCACGCTCGGGATCACGCAGCTGCGGCGCGCCGGCTCGGAAAAGATGGGCGAGCGTTCCGAGCGCGTCCTCGACTCGATCGCGCGCTCCGCCGATCGCATGGGGCGCCTCATCGAGGATCTGCTCGCGATCGCGAAGATCGAGGCGGGGCAGCTGCACATCGAGGCGGCCACCATCGACGCGCGCTCGATCGTCGAGGACGCGGTGATGATCGCGCGGCCACTCGCCGAGACGAAGTCGATCGCGGTGCACATGTCGTTGCCCGACGAGCCGCTCCTCGTCGCGTGCGATCGCGGCCGGGTGCAGCAGGTGATCGAGAACCTCGTGGGCAACGCGCTGAAGTTCACCGGCCCGGGCGGCGCGATCACCGTCCGCGCCGAGGTCGACGACGCGACGGTGCGGTTCGTCGTCGAGGACAACGGGCCTGGCATCGCGCCCGAAGCGCTCCCCTACGTCTTCGATCGTTTCTGGCAGGGGCCGGGGCGGACGAGCATCGGCGCGGGGCTCGGTCTCGCCATCGCGCGCGGGGTCATCGACGCGCACGGCGGCACGATGATGGTGGAGTCGACGCTCGGCCGCGGCAGTACCTTCAGCTTCACGCTCCCGAGGGCGGGCGCGGGCGTGTCGGAACGGCCGCCTCACTGACCGGCTTGCGCGGAGGCGCGCCGTCGGGAAAAATCACGCCGTGCGAGTGTTCATCGAGCGTTGGTATTCGCGGCTCGGCTCGGAAGACGTGTCGGTCGACATCCACTACGACGAGCTGCGAGGGCGCTTCGAGGCGTCCGCGGGCGCTATTCTGCTGTTCGAGTCGACGGAGCTCACCGACGTCCTGCGGTGGTGCATGACGTCGCAGTCCTCGACGCCGGCGATCACGCTCGTGTCCAGCGATCTCGAGCTCGGCGCCGTCGGCCGGGTGGTCGATGGAGGGGTCGACGTGTCGACGACGTTCGAGGATCCGATCATCGAGCGCTGACGGCGTCGAGCACGGTCAGGGCCACCGGCCACGCGAGGAGCAGCCCCGTCGCGAGGCGGACCGCGTGCCACGGCGCATGACCGGTGAGGTCTTGCAGCACTACGTCGGAGACCATCGCGACCGCTGCCGCGACGATCCAGATGCGGCGGCCGCGCGCCTCGAGCCGTGGTCGAGCGATCGCTGCAGCGAGCCCCAGCCCCAGGTAGATCCCGGTGCAGCGGGAGCAGATCGGCAGGTGCTGCCCGGCGAGCACGAGTGTGCGATCGAGCCGCCCGTGACACTGGAAGCGGAACCAGCGCGCGATCAGCGAGAGCAGCGGCGCGGTGCGCGGGAACCCCTCCAGCACACGTGGCAGGAATGGCAGGATGCCTACGCCGATCAGCGCAGCTCGCACGACGTGCACCGAGATATTTCGACGCATCACGAAGGGAGAGCTCCGGGGCAGCGTAAGCGATGAGACGCCATAGACTGTCATCGAACCATGTCGAGCCGCGTGGTCCCCGCTCATCGCTCCGCCTCGACCGCTGTGCCGGCGCCCCCGCGGGAAGTCCTCCTGCGCGCTCTCGCCGCTGCATTCGGCGACGCCCACACCGGCCCCGTGCTGATCCAGGCGGCGCTCCGGGCCGCGCGCCGGACGGTCCTGCCGCCGGACGCGCTGGCGCTCCTCGATTTCGTGCGCGCCTATCTGATGGGTCCACTCACCGAGGAGCTCGGCCCGCGCTTGGTGTCGGCCCTGATCGACGACCTCGCGGACGAGCTCGCGCAGCAGACGGGCAGCGCGCACCCCGACCCGCCGAGCGTCTCGCGCATGATTCTGGAGCACGCGGCGTCGGACGCGCCCAAGAGCTCGGGGATCCGGGTACGCCCCTCGTTGCTCCTCGTCGACGCGGATCGATTCGCGCGTGCATCGCTCGCGCGTGCGCTGATCACATCTGCCGCGTGCGACGTCGACGTGGCCGAGGGTCCCATGGACGTGCGTCACGTGGCATCGAAGATCGACGTCGCCGTGGTGAACATGTCGACGCCGGAGGTCGCAGCGATCGTGGGTGCGCTCGTCGCCCGCAACCCCGACGTGCGCGTGATCGGCCTCGCCGACGACGTGCTCTCTGCCGAGAGCCTCCTGCGCGCGGCCGAGGTGCGGAAGTCGCGCGTGGTGCCGCGATCGACGCGTCCGACCGAGCTGGCGGATCTCGCCCGCCGGATGATGCTCACTGCGCGATGACGGTGCCGTCCGCGGCCGTCGCGAACACGTGATCGAAGCGCTGGAGATCCTCCGGGTCCGGTGACTGCGGATCGTCCGCCTTCGCGCGCACGATCGTCGTCACGCCCACTCCGACGCATCGTCGCGCGGAGAGAGAGCCGACGAGGAAGTAGGTCCACGACGAGAGCGTCGACGCTGCGCGCGCCCCGGCGTTGGCCTGCAGCGGTACCGCGTAGTGCACGCGCGGAACCCGCTCTCCCTTCCGCACCTCGTCGCTCAGCGTCGGGGGCGTGGTCAACACCCCGGCCGCGATGACCGCTTTGGTGATGCGCAGTCGGTGAGCCTCCGCGCACGTCATGAGCGCGAGCGGCGCCGGCGCATCGGCGATGACCGCCACCACCACGAATGTCGGCCCCGGCTCGCCGCGCACCTTGACGAGCGAGTCCTTGGGATAGGTCGGCGCGCCCCACGTGATGCCGCCGGCGAGGGGCACGCGCAGCGAGCCGTCGTTGGTCGTGGCCCAGCTCGCGACGGCTCCGGTCCCGGGGACGAACGTGTCGTGGTTCTGCGGGCTGGGACAGCCGGCGAGCGCGCTCGTCAGGACGCAGCTCGTCAGGAGGCGCGCTAGACGCATCACGGCGGCCCCGAGAGACCGTAGCCGCCGCAGACGTCGAGCGCGGCGCCCGTCACGTAGCTCGCGTCCGGAGAGGTGAGGTAGGCGAGCCCGGCGACGACGTCCTCGACCTTGCCCAGCCGACGCAGCGGGATGTTCTCCAGCTCCGCCGGGAGATCGATCGAGATCTCGAGGATGCCCGGGTTTAGCAGGTTCACTGTGATGCCGTGCGGGCCGCACGCGTCCGCGAACGTGCGGGTGAGGAGCGCGAGCGCGGTCTTCGATACGTGGTACGCGGAGCCGGAGGGACGCGCGAGCACCTCGTCGCTCCCGGCATGCCCGATGTTGACGATGCGCCCCCATCCACGGCGGAGCGCGATCGATCGGTCGACGATGGCGCGGGTGAGGATGAACACGGCGTCGAGGTTCACGCGCATCGTCTGCTCCCACTCGGCGACGTCGAGGTCGAGGATCCCCTTCGTCACGTAGTGGCCGACGTTGTTCACGAGGACGTCCACCGGACCGAGCTTCCGTTCGACCTCGGCGGCGAGACCGGCCACTTCGGCGCGGCGCGCCAGATCGGCGGAGAAGGCCTCGAAGTGCGCCTGGGGGTGACGCGTCCGCAGAGCGGCGACGACCTCGTCGGCGGCGTCACGGCTCGTCTTGTAGTGGATCGCCACGTCCGCGCCGCGTGCCGCGAGATGCTCCGCGATGCCGCGTCCGAGCCGTCGCGCCGAACCGGTGACCAGCGCGACCCGTCCCGAGAGATCGTGATCCGCCGGAGGGAGGGTCGGCGTTCGCGGCGTCTTCGCCTGACGGCGGTGCTCCCACTCCACGCGACTGATCTTGCGCTGCACGCCGACCCACGCAGCGCTCGGGATGTCGCGCACGAACTTCCGGATCCGGATCTCGAACGCGGTCGACGGCCAGGTCTCGAACACGAGCTCCGTGACCTTCTCGACGACCACCTCGAGGTACCCGAAATTCTTCCCCTGGAGCAGCTGCTCGACCTTACGCGTGAGATCGACGTAGTCGATGGTGTCTTCGAGCCGACGCGACCCGATGACCTTGGCGAAGTCGAACCCTAGCTCGAGATCGAGCTGCAGCTTCTGGAGGGTGCCCTGCTCCCACTCCCAGATCCCGATCTTGCAGAGGATCTCGAGGTTGTGGACGGCGATGGTCTCGATCATTCAGAGGTCCAGGGTCTAGGGTCCAGGGTCTAGGGCCTGCGGAGATCGATGCGGAGCGCGCGCGTCGGGCTTCCGCCCTTTACAGTCAGGGTCGCTGCAGCGTCGGTCAGGGTGCCCGCGCCGGTGACATACGCGATGCTCGCAGCCTTGCACGGTGCGACCGGGGGCGTCGCGCACTCTCCGAGTGTCTCGCCGTTCCACGCGGTCGCGCCGGATTTGCCATCGGCGAGGGTGTACTCGAGGCCGCTGGTCTCGATGACCTTCGCCGCCCCGCCGGTGACGACCAAGAGCTCGCGGTCGTCACCGACGTCCGACACGCGCACCACTCCCTTCGCCTCTTCGATCACGGTGCGCACCCGATCTGGCAGCAATGGCAAGATGCTGCCGACGCGGATGAAGACGGGGATCTCGCCGAGCGCTGCGGGGACTTCCACCGACACCCCTCCCTCGACCGCGGCGCCGCCGGTCCACGGCGTCCAGCGCGCGCCCTTCGGCAGGTAGACGCTGCGGGTTCGGGCGCCCTTCTTCACGACCGGCGCGAGGAGCACCGACGGCCCGACCATGGCCTCGTCGCCGATCGTCCACGCGCGCGGGTCGTCCGGGAACTCCACCGCGAGGTGGCGCCAGATGGCGATGCCGGTTTCGTTCGCCTCCTTCGCAAGGAGCTCCCAGTAGGGGAGGAGCTGCTGGTGCAGAATCGCATACCTACGCCAGTGCTGCGTCGTCTCGGCGTCGCTCGTCAGGTTCCAGTTCTTCAGCGGCTGCGTGCCGTGATGGGTGCGCATCACAGGCGACCAGGCGCCGAGCTCCGTCCAGCGGAAGAACGTCTCCTTGTCGGCAGGCGCTCGAAGGGCGACCTGATAGCCGGCGATGTCATGCCCGTAGGTCGAGATGCCGGCGATGCTCAGGCCGAGGCCCATCGGGATGATGGTTGCGAGGCCGTCGTCCTCGGACATGTCCGTTGCCTGATCGCCGGCCCAGACGACGTCCGCGAGCGGCGCGCTCCGCAGCCACCCGGAGCGTACGAACGCGACGCGACGTTCCTTCGGGGAGGCCGCAGCGCCGAGATCCGCAGCGTCGAGCGCCTCGCGCTGCGTCTTCTGCCACAGCTCCGGGTAGAGGTCGTGCGTCGCCCACGGATCGCTCTTGTCGGCGAGCGCTCCGTCGAGCGGGAGCCACTCGCCGTAGTCACCCATCCATCCGTCGACGCCACGCGCGAGCGTCGCCTTCAGCTTTGCGACCATCCACGCCTTCGCCGCGGCGTTCGTCAGGTCGACCATGCCGACCTGCTTCTGCTTCACGCCGACGGAGGTGTAGGTCGATCCGTCGGCCTTCGCGACGAGATAGCCCTTCGGGTGCGCGTCCTTCCAGACAGAGTTGTCCTGCTCGACGAACGTGTTGAAGTACGTGAAGCTCGCGATGCCCTGGTCGTGGAGATCGCGGACGAGTGCGTCGAACTCGGGGTAGAGCGTCGCGTCGACGTCCCACTCCTCCTCGAGCTTGTAGTCGTCGCCGACGAACCTCCCGCCGCGCCAGTCCTCGTACCAGATCGCGCTCGTCGGGATGTCGGCATCGCGGAGCAGCTGCGCGAGCTCGCGGACCTTCCCGCTGCCGAGGATCGTGTCGTTCCACGGCGCGAACGCGAGACGTGACGGCACCCGTGGCCGGCCGAAGAACGCCGTCGATCGTCCGAGCGCTTCCTTCGGCGTGTTACCGAGGAACATCCGGAAGAGGAACGTGCGACCGCTGGCCGCGTCGCTGTCGCCGCTGATGCGGAGCGAATCTTCCTCGCCGCACATGCCGAAGACTGCGCGTCCCGGCCCGTCGAGGGCGCCGACGTAGCCGCTCCGCGCGAGATAGAGCGGCACGGGGAACGACGAGGAGTGGCGCGCACCCGAGAGGTACCAGATGGGCACGCGCGCATCGTCGTCGCGCTTGCCGATCCCCGGCTCGCTGACGAACACCGGCACGACGGTCCCGCGATGCGCGACGTCCCGCGCCTGCGCGCCGAAGCCGAGGAACTGTTCGTCGGGCGTGCACTGCGCTGCGATCGAGGTCCACGTGCGCGCGCCCGCGGCCGCCGTCGTGGTCGGCGTGATCGCAATCGTGAGCTCGGCGTCGCCTTCCGCGCGGATTTCGACCTTCGCGACGGCGCCGCCGTCGCCCACGGCATCGAAGGTGAGCGTTCCAGCGTGAGCGCCGCCGCTCTTCACGTTCGACGCGCGCCGGGCGACCCTCCAGGTGCCTTGGTCGGTGAACTGATACGAGCCGTAGAGTGCCTGCACCTTGGTCGTCGTGTCGCGCACGGCGAGCCCGGTGAGGGGCGGAGGATCGTTCTCGTCGTCGCCGGCCGGCACGTCACGCGGCGCGAGCCCGTCGAAGAGCACGCGCCCGTCCACACGCGTGAGCACGATGCGCAGCGGATCCGGCTCGAGGCGCACGCGCACGGTGCCGATCGTCGTCTCGATCGCGGGAGGCTTCGGCGCCCGTTCCTCGCTTGTCGAGCAGGAGATCGCGAGGCACAAAAGCGAGAACGCGCATGCGTGGTTGCGCATGCGCGTCACTCTAGCACTACTGTGTCAGGTCGGTGCGGGCGCCGAACGTGCGGCGTGGTGCGCGTGCACCGAGGGCTGCGCTGTCGAGCGCGCCGCGTGATGCGGCGCCGGCGGCGCCTCCTGCGT
>JBKJQC010001062.1:0-9862 GCA_046593995.1 Polyangiales bacterium | reverse complement strand
GTCGCGAGCGCGTCCGCGAGGTAGGTGTGCGCCATCGTGTTCTTCTTGCCGAACTTGCAGATGGGCACGCACCAGCCGCAGCGTACGCAGCCCGTCATCGCGAGCGGGTTCGCCCGCGGAGCCGGCAGCCCTGCGGCCGCAGCGCCCTGGGCGAAGACCTGCGACCGCTTGTAGTTCATGAAGTCCGTCATGGGCGCGACGCCGAGGCGTTGCTCTACACGGGAGTAGTACGGATCGAGGTTCGGTCGCGTGTAGCCGCCGGGCCACCCGGTGAACGCGTTCGCCGGCGCGCGCAGGTGGATGCCCGAGTACACGAGCGAGCCACCGCCGAACCCCATGCCTTGCGTGACGACGAGCTTCGGCTTCGCCTGCAGGTAGTCGACGGGGTAGTCGCGGAACAGCCGCAGGATGAACTTCGTGTCCTGGCTTTGTTGGAGCTTCGCCGGGTCGTCCCAGCGCTCACCGAGCTCGATGATCGAGACGCTCTTCCCTGCTTGGGTGTACCGCTTGGCGGCGATGGAGCCGCCGAATCCTGAACCGATGACGATGACGTCGGGCATGGTCGCGCGCCTCCTCAGTACCCAGTGTTCGGTCCGGGAAAGCCGATGTACGCGGTGCCGACGGAGTTCCGCAGTCCGCCGAAGTAGTTCAGCTTGGTGAGCGCGATCGCGCCCAGGTACGCGTCCTTGTAGATGGAGCCGGTGCTCCACCACGCGTTGCCGAGGCGCTCCTCGAGGATCGATTCACGCTGCGAGTAGCTGCGATTCTTGAAGTCGCTGAAATACCCGTGCGCGTACCAGGAGGCGTCGTCGAGATCCGACGTCATCTCCGAGATGTACGGATTGAGCCCGTAGTAGGGGTCGTTGATCGTGTCGAACGCGTACGACTCGATCGCACCCGGGAAGCCGTCGACGTTCGGGATGATCGTGTCGCACAGCTTCTTGATGGTCTCGGTCTGGTGCGTCGTCGGCACCTCCGGGGTGGTGCTCGGGAGCATCCACGCCGCTGCTTTCGCTTTCTTCGGTGAGAGCGCGACGGCCGCCGCCGCCGACCCGAGGATCGCGACACCTCCGCCCAGGAACGCACGCCGGGGAAGCCCTTCCGTCATCGCCTCTCCTCCACTGCACGACGTCGAAGTCCGATCGCGGACGCTCGAGTCACATCGGCAAGACGGGAGAATGGAGGCAACGGGCGGGTTGATCAATGGCAACGTTCTGTACGTGCAGAAGATTGGTAGCATGACGTGGGTCAACCAGTTCCCCTGCGCTGCGTCGGGTGGAATCCAGAGCGCGTCACCGCCCGGCGCGACCACGATTCCGTCACGACTGCGACATTCCTCGACAGTTCTCGGCGCGTCCGACACGCTTGCGGCGGAGGTCTCCCCCCATGCTCGCATCGTGGCTCAAGCGCATCGGCGCGCTGTCGACGCTCGCCCTCGCGCTCGGCGCCGCTCCGTCCGCGCATGCGGCCACCGGGAAGTGCGACGTCAGTGGCGGCGACTACACGCAGTTCACCGGCACCGATCCTTACGCAGTGCCGACGAGCGGCATCGGCGTCAGCGGCGCGCGATGTATGAAGACGATTCGCTCGCTCGGCGGGCAGGTCGTCGAGGGCGTTTTCCAGGACGGCAAGGGGCGCTACGCCGACGAGCTCGGGACGTACGGCAAGCTGTTCAACATGTACCCCGGCGAGCGGTTCACCGGTGCGGGGTGCTCACCAGGCATCCACCTGAAGCCCGGTCGCAACAACCCGAGCGGGTACACGTGCAGCGCCCCGACCGCCGGTGGCGACGGCAGCTTCAACGCAGTCGCCGCGTCCGCGAACGCGCTCGATTGGAAGTGGACGCAGGGACCGCGTTACAACCCGGCGGGCCGTGTGTGGTGCACGGACGCGAGCAAGGGCTGCTTCGGCGGGCGCTGCTACGATCGCTCGTGCGTCCAAGCGGACAGCAGCCTCAAGCCGTGCGCCGTCGGCGAGATCTGCGTGGGCGGCGCGTGCGTCGTCGGCGATCCGACGACCCTCGAGGCGTGCACGCCGCTGAACGTGAAGCCGGGCGTCGCCGATGGCAACGGCTCGTTCTACAACCCGTGGGACGCGCTCGTCTTCGACCTCGGCGGCCTCGCGAACAAGGTCGCGATCTTCGCCACCAACGATCACGGTCCGCAGCCGTGCGAGTCGAACGAATACACGGTGTTCCTCACGAACAACCCGTACTCGCACGAGATCGTCAACGATCCGGTCAAGGACGGCGCGAACCCGAACAAGTGGAACCGCGCCAAGCTCTTCAAGATCTTCACCCACGGGTGGATCGACAACCCGAGCTGCTGCGACTCTCCGAAGAACTGCGATCCGACGTTGTGCACGCTCCCCGCGCCGGGTGACGCGCCCGTCCTCGAAGCCGACTCGATGGTCACCGTGTTCTCGCTCCCGTGCGGGATCACCTTCCGCTACGTCGCTACCATCTCCGGATACGACGGCCGGAGCCTCACCGACCCGAGCACTGTCGACGACTGCGAGTTCCACTCCTCGGAGAACGAGGTCGACGCGGTCGCCGGGCTCAACGACGACGAGAGCGCGATCTGTCCCGACAAGGACGGCGACGGTTTCCCGTCGTGCAACTGCAGCCCGAAGCCGACTCCGTGCGACTGCAACGACGATCCCGCGCTCGATCCGAACGCGCCGAAGTACTTCCCCGGTGCGCCCGCAGACTGCGACGGACCGCAGTACGGCTGTGCGCAGGTGACCTGCCCGGTGGGGACCACCTGTCACAACCATCAGTGCCTCTCCGCGTGCGGCGGCGGCGAGTACAAGTGCCCCCCGGGCGCCGCCTGCAAGACGGTGACGCCCACCGGCGGCGGCCCCGAGACTGCGCTCTGTCTCTCGTCTCCGTGTGGCGATGCGGGCGCGTGCGCGGCGGGCTTCACGTGCAAGGACGGCGCGTGCGTCGATCTGTGCGCGTCGGTGAAGTGCCCGTACGGCCAGCGCTGTCAGGCCGGCCTCTGCGTCGATCCGTGCGCTCTCACCATCTGTCCGGTGGGGCAGCACTGTCAGGAGGGCAAATGCTCCGACAGCTGCGCGTGCCTCGCGAAGGACGCGACCGGCTATCCCTGCGGCGGCCCGCTGCCCGTCTGCGACACGAAGAAGGGCACCTGCGTCGCCGACGGATGCACCTCCGTCACCTGCGCTCCCGGGCAGCACTGCGAGGGTAGCGAAGCGGGGCCGGTCTGTCGCGGCGCGTGCGAAGGCGTCGTCTGCCCCGCCAAGCAGGTGTGCGACGACCTCAAGGGTTGCGTCGACAAGTGCGCGTTGCTCACGACGCCGTGCGCGTCCGGCAAAGCCTGCAAGGATGGCGTCTGCATCGACGCGACCTGCGTCAACGTCGTGTGCACGGCGCCGTTCGTCTGCGCCGGAGGCAAGTGCATCGATCCGAGCGCGAGTGAGCTCTGCTTCACGTGCGACACCGGGTCCACGCAGCCCATCGAGGACGCGAGCACGCCGCCCGACGCCTCGATCGTCGGCCCCGACGGCGGCGTCCCCGCCGAAGCCGGCTTCGTCGACGAGGAGCCGACGAAGGACCAGAGCGGCTGCGGCTGTCGCACGCCGTCGAGCAGCGCAGCCCAGACCAGTGCAGGTCTCGTCGGAGCCGCCTTTGCGCTCACGCTCTTCCTCTCGCGTCGCCGCCGCCGCTGATGGGAGAGGTCTAGAGTCTAGAGTCTAGAGTCTAGAGTCGCTGACGCGGGACGAGAGGCCTCCTCGGGCTCTCGACTCTCGACTCTCGACTCTCGACTCTCGACCTCTCGGTCTCAGGCCCTAGACCCTAGACCCTAGACCCTAGACCTCTCTTTACTTCGCGAAGGGGTAGGGGACCGCGCTCGCGCGTTCGGGGCTGTCGAGCTTGAAGTGCGACAGATCCGCGCTCGCGACGCGGAGGCGACCGGAGAGGACCTGCACGAAGCTCCACAAGATCTTCACCGCCAGGACCGGATCCATGCGCATCAGCCCGCCGACGTCCGACTGCGAGATCACGAGCACGTCGGTGCGCTGCTTCGCGCGTACGGTCGCGGAGCGCGGGGCGTCGTCGACGAGGGACATCTCTCCGAAGTGGCCGCCCGCTCCGAGGTCCGCGAGCTTCACGCCGCCCGCATCGACCTCGACGGATCCGTCGACGATGAGGAACATCTCCTGCCCGGAATCCCCCTGTCGGACGATCACGGCGCCGGGCTCGTAGAGCCGGCTGTGCGCGATCGAGAGGACTTTCACCTGCTCCTTGTACGAGAGGTACTGGAAGAGCGGCAGGTTGCGGACGGCGTCGAAGCGTGACTCGACCTTCGCGCTCTCCTGGTTCGGTGCGCCGACGTTGCGCGCGCCCATGACGATCGCGCAGATGTTGTCCGCGCCGCCGCTCTGGTTGGCGAAGTCGATCAGCGCGCGCGGCGCTCCCGGTCCGGCCTCGCGCACTCGCAGCGCGACCTCCTCGTCCTTCACGTAACGATGCAGGCCGTCGCTGCACATCATCAGCAGGTCGCCGTCGGCGAGATCGAGCACGAGCGTGTCGACCTGCACGGACTGATGGGTGCCGAGCGCGCGGGTGAGCACGCCCTTCATCGTGCTCTCCTCGGCCTCCTCCGGGGTGAGGATGCCGGCCTTGATCTGCTGCTGCACGATCGTGTGATCCTCGGTCAGCCTGTAGCTCTGGCCGCTGCGCACGAGATAGACGCGCCCGTCGCCGACGTGACCGAGCAGGATCTGGTTGCCCGTGCGCACGACGACGTCGATGGTCGTGCCCATTCCGCGCTTCGTCGAATCCTGCTGGCCGACCGCGAAGATGCGTCCGCAGGCGGTCTGGATCGCGTCCTCGATCGCCTTCACGGACGCGGCGCGGTTCGCATCCGACGGGGCCGCCGCATAGCGCTCGAAGATCGCGATCGAGCCATTCAGGTACTCGCGCACCATGCCGACGGCGGACGACGACGCCGTCGCTCCGTTGCCGTGGCCGCCCATGCCGTCGCAGACGATGAAGAACCCGCGCTCCTGGTCGACGGCGTAGGAGTCTTCGTTGACCTTGCGCTTCTTACCGACGTCCGAGGTTCCGTGGGCGACCAGCTCGAGGGGCATTCCCCGAGCGTCCTCGAACGGACGCCCGGGTGGCAAGGCCCTCGGCGTCACGACATCAGCCTCTAGAAGGTGAACGTCATGCCCACGCGGAAGAAGACCCCTCGCACGGCGACACGACTCAACGCGATGGAGCCGTAGGTCTGCGGATCGTCGTCGGCTGTGGCAGGGGCGAGGACGCCCGGTCCTGGCGTCGACCAGCCGTACCCGATCTCCGGTGTGAGCCACATGCGCGGCGCCCGCGTCGTCGGACTGTCGACGGTCGAGAGCAAGAGGATGGAGGCACCGATGCTCGCATCGGCAGCGAACGACCATCCGCTCGCTCTCAGCGGCTCTGCGAGCGACGCGTCCTTCACCGACGCGCGCTGCCATACGACTCCCGGCGCGAGACGACCGAACACGTAGAGCCACGGCCAGAGGTGGTGTCGACCCTCGAGCGGAATGGTGAGCCGATGGACGACGAGCTCGACGTCCGCTCCGCGGGTCCTCGCGGTGGCGCTGCCGACGTCCCAGCGCGCTCCCGGCGCGAACGACCACCCACCGCGCACGGCCGACGTGCGCGTGACCCCGATGGAGCCCTGACGGAGCGCGTCGTTCGTCGAGTACGGATCGAACGACGAATCGGTGAGGAAGCCGACCCGGAGCCCAGCGTCGATCCCCCAGAAGCGCGTGCGCGTATCGGCGCCGGTCGGGGTGACGGGCTCGACCGTGTCCGCGGCGAACGCCGACGGCGCGCTCGCGACCGAGACGAGGAGCGAGACCGGCACGAGAAGAAGGAGAAGGAGGCGCATCGGTCAGAACCCTTCCAAGAGCAGAGCCGAGTGGAGGCGAGACCCGACGGCGTCGGGCGTGCGGGCGTCGAAGATCGTCGCGCCGAGCGTGCCCTTCGCGTGGATCGCGACGAGCGAACGTCCGCCGTCGCTCCGCGCGACGTCGAAGACCGCATGGATCGGTCGGTCGATGATCAGCTCGACCGGGTGCAGCTTCTCGAGATCGATCGACGAGAGCTTGGTGTCGGCCTGCTGGAACGCCCACATGCGCTGACCGTCGGGAGAGGTCGCGATGGTGGCTGTCCCGCGTGTGGTGAGCGGGGCCGCGGTGCGCGAGGCGAGGTTCAAGACGAAGAACCCGGTGCCCCCCGTCTCGAGGATCTTCAGCTCGGTGCGCGGCTTCGGCACGTCCCGGACGCCCTTCACCCCGGAGGCGCTCCCGAGGTTGAGCACCTCGACGCTGCGGTAGGGTTGCCCGCTCGTCTTCCCGAGCGACCAGAAGGCCACGCCGCTCGAGACGCTCGTGCCGTTCCACAGAAGCGCGACGTCGGTCGCCGCGCCTCCATCGAGAGAGCGCCCGCTGCCCGTGATGTCGGTGATGAGCGAGAGCCGCGAGTACGCTGCGGGGAGGGGCACCTGCGTCGTGATCGACGTCTCGGTCTCGACGAGCACGGCGCTCTGGCTCGAGGGCACGAGGGCCGCGAGGCGTAGGCCGCCGTCGGTCTGCACGAACGCGATGTCGCTCGCGATGCCGCCGACGTCCGTCATGTTGATCTTCGGCGAGAAGTCGTTGAGCGCGGGGCCGGCCGCCGCCGCTGCGAGCTCGAGGGTCAGGACGTTCGTGTCGTTCGCGAGACGGATCCCGATGCGCGCGTCGTCGTTGCGAGACGCTAGGCCGTCGTGGAAGACCACCCCGGCTGGCTTGATCACGCGCGCGTCGCCGCCGCTCGTCAGCCGCACGGTGATCTCGGGGCGCGGCGTCTCGTCACGCACGTGATCGAGGTCGAGGATCGCGACGTCCTGCTCGGTCTCGACGACCAAGAGGCGTCGCGGCCCCTCGGGGAGCACGAGCGAGGGGGAGAAGGTCACGCGCGCCGGCCGGCCGCCGAAGCTGCGCAGCGTCGTCGTCACCGGATTGTTCGGTCCCGGCGCGGCCTCGAGATCGACGAGCACGAGCTCGTTCGGGTTCTCGACGAACGCGTCGCTGGCCGCGCCACCGGCGTAGACCGCGGCCCACTTGCCCGACGGATCGATGGCGATGCCGCTGAGCGGCGCTGCGAGATCGAAGCGCTTCGCCGCGTGCGTGGTCGCGTCGATGACCGTCAACGAGGGGCGCTGATCGCGCTCGCTCCGACGCGGCACGTCCCCGGCGGAGAGCACGAAGAGGCGGTTCGCGTCGGGCGACACCTCCGCGCGCAGGACCTTCTTCCCGATGGGCACGAAGATCTTCTCGAGCTCCTGATCGGCCTTCGGGACGAGCAAGAGCGCGCGCTCCGCAGGGTCGTCGATGATCGCGACGGCGCTCGCGAGGCCGAGGATCTTCGGGTTCTTGGTCTCGACGGGCGCGTCCCACACTGCGGGACGTGAGCCGCACGCGCTGGTGGTCAGCGTCATTGCGAACGAGAGGGCGAGGATACCGAGCACGTTCTTCATCACGGATTGCTCCCGTCGACGATGCGGGCGCCGAGCTCGAAGCCCGTGATCGTCCGCGCCTGTCCCTTCTCCAGATCGATGAAGGTGATCCGACCTTCGGCGTGCTGCTGGGCGACGTACGCGCGTGCGGCGCCGTGCACGACGCCGACCGCGATCGGCGGGCTCGCGAGCGCGTAGCGATCGACCGCGAGCGACGGCATCTTCGCCATGTAGACGCCGAAGATCTTCCGCACGTCGTCGCGCTCGGTGACGAACGCGCGATCTCCGGCCGGTGCGAGCGCCACGGCGCCGATCGGCGCGTCGGTGCCGACGATCTTCGCGGGCAATCCGGCCGCGATCGGCACGACGCTGAACGCGGGGCGCGCCGTCGGATCGCTCGCCGGCTTGTCGTGCACGACGATCGCGTTCTTCGCGTCGGCCGTCGGGAACACCGCGAGCACCGGCGCGTAGAGCCTCGTCACACGGAAGGTCGGCGGCGCCTCGTCGAGCGCGAGCACGGTGAAGCGCTCGGTCGCGAACGCGTTCGTGTAGAGGACCGCGCTCGTGCCGTTCTCCGCGATCGAGACCGAGCCGATCTTCTCTCCCGCGACCGTCACCGTCGTGAAGGCCTTGGGATCCGTCGCGACGAGCGGGATGGGCAGGATCGCGACCTCCGAGTGCTCCCGCACGACGGCGATCGCTTGCCTGCCGTCCTCGGTGAGATCCAGATCGGTGACCGGTCCGGAGAGCGTCACCGCGGTGCGCGAGCCGGTCTCGAGCGACACGATGGTCACGTCGGCGTCACCGTCCCGGCGGATGAGCGCGTACCTGCCGTCGGGCGTGAGCGAGACGTCGCGGGTCCCGGGGTCCTCGAGCGGCTTCGCCGAGATCGACACGTTGTGCGTGACGAGCGGCCCGGCGTCGCCCAGCTCGATGAGCGAGATGCCGTCCTGGGTGACCGCATACGCACGCGGGCTCGCGTCGAGAGCGGCCTTCGTGAACCCGACGCTCACCGGCCGATATCCGACGGCGAGGACCGTGGGCGGGACCTTCTCGGTGAGGTCGATGACCGTGAGATCCTGGAAGCCCTCCGTCTTGTGCGCGCCCGAGACGCCCGACGCATCGGTCCACGCGATCGCCCACCGCCCGTCCGCCGACACCTTCCAAGCGTTCGCCCCGTGGTGGGTCTTGAACCCGCGCGCGACGAGCCCGAGCGACGTCCTCCGCAACATGGTCGCGTCGTCGGAGAGCACGTTGAGCACGACCGCGACGTCGTCCCCCGCGGGGCTCGGCACCGCCGCCATGTACGTCGGACCGTTGCCCGCTTCGACGACGCGCACGTCGAGCGTGGCCGCGTCGATGTACGCGACGCGGCCGCTCTTCGGGTTCGCGATCCACACGTATTTCCCGGTCGCGACGGGCGATCGGTACGAACCCTCCACCTCCTTCTCGGGCGGCGGCGGCGGCGGCGCGGTGTCGATCGCGGAGTCGCTCCCCGCGTCGACCGGCGCGGTCCCGCCATCGGCGTTGCCGCCGTTCATCGGCGAAGATTCCGCGCTGGAGTCGGCGCCACACGCCACGAGCGTCAACGGAAGGCCGTACTTGGCCAGACCCCTTCGGAGCCTCGAGCAATCGATCATGGTTCGCCTCCTCGGCGAGGAGCGCATCGCGCTCGTCACGAGGCGCAGAGCAACGTCGATGCCACGCGAACATTCACGCGATCGTCATCCCGCGCGTCGCGAACCGCGAACGACGCGACGGCAGAGCATGACACCGATGCCCCGCCTCCACCTGCCACCGAACCGAGCCCACCGCCGCCGAATCCGAGACGAACAGGGAGACGGGGAGACGGGGAGTCGAGATCAGTCTTCAGAGTCTGCCGATCGTGGGCTGACGAGGGCTGACGAACAAAAAGTCTCCCCGTCTCCCCGTCTCCCTGTTTGTTCTTTAGGCTCGCGGCATGGCGGAACGGTGGACGACGCTCACGTACGCGGTCACGGGACGCATCGCGCGCATCACCCTCGACCGCCCCGAGCGAGGCAACGGGATCACGCTCGACATGCCGCGCGAAGTCGCCGCTGCCGTCGAGCGCGCCTGCCTCGATCCGCGCGTGCACGTCATCGCGCTCGCGGGGAATGGGAAGGGCTTCTGCGGCGGATACGATCTCGTGGCCAGCGCCGAGCGCGGCCTCGCCGAGACCGGCGTGACCGATGCCGTCGCCGGCTCACCGCTCGACGCCGCGGTGCTCGCGGCGAACCACGATCCGAACGGCGTGTGGGATCCGGTCGTCGACTGGCAGATGATGAGCCGGAACGTCCGCGGCTTCATGTCCTTGTTCCACGCGGACA
>JBKJQC010001043.1:0-4396 GCA_046593995.1 Polyangiales bacterium | reverse complement strand
CTTCGTGCTCGCGGATGCGCTCGTAGCAGTCACGCGAGATCCGCGGGAACTCGTCGGCCGCGACGGCGTGGAGCATGCGGAGGTTGTCGAGGTCGTCCCTCTCCCACCTCACGTAGCGCTTCAGCTCGTCGAATCGGCTCTCCACGATGTTCGGCTCAGTCCGGCAGACACGCGCCGTGATCCGACAACATGTCGAGCGCGTTTGCGAGGAGCCGCGCCGCGTCCACAGAAGTGAAGATCCCCACCACGCGGGCCCCCGAAACGATGATTGCCGCGTCCTTCCGCTGGTCCGCCATGACGCTTGCGATGTCCGTCACGCGCGCGTCGGGGGTGCAGACGATGGGATCACGTCTCATGGCGAGGACAACCGGCTCGGCGCTCGAGAGACCCCGCAGATCGCTCCGGGCGACGATGCCCACGAGGTTTCCGTGGCTGCGGACGGGCAGGTGTCGGACGCCGAGCTCGTCCATCATGCGGCGCGCAGTGTCGACGGTCTGGTCCGCGCCGATGGTCGAGGGCGAGGTCGTCATGAACTGTTGCATCGTCGGGTGCATCGTCCCCTGCCGTCCAGCAACGCGCGTGCCTCACGCCCATTCTCGCCAAATCGCGACCGCCGCACGGCGCAGGAGTTGCGCGCCACGCAAGCCCTGCGCTCGCTAGGTTCGGGTGCGGTCGAGCGGGCTGATGAGTGTCTCGAGCTCTCGAACGACTTGCCGGGGCTCGTCGGGAAGCTCGAGTCCGAGCAGGTCACGCATCAGCGCGACGTCTCCACCGTCGAGGAGGTGCATGAGCCAGTCGCTCCACGCTTCCTCGCGACCGATCAGTGGTCGGAACGAACGCCAGCGATGCTCAGAGACGGTCATTGGAAGGCGCTCGCACTGCTCGACGACGCTGCGGCAGTCCGCGCGTCTCCCGCGAGCGCGATTGAGTGATCTCACGAGCCCGCCGCGGGTGGGGGCAGCGGCGGGCCGGCCTGTGGCACCGGGCTCACCGTGATTGCGTCGCGCGAGCGGGCTCCGATCACGGGCAGCGTTCCGTCGATCAGTCGGGCATCCCACGTCAGTGTGGCTAGATCGACAGGGTGCTTCAGGAACGGCGAGGGAACGTTCTCGCCGCGTTGCCGAAGACGGCCGCAGACACGACCGAGATCGCTGACGGACAACGTACCGGTCTGCAGCCCGAACACGTAGATGTCGAAGGAGCGCAGCACCGGCGAGGGGGCCGTCAGACCCTGGACACGCAGCGTCCGGAGGGAGCTGGCGTCGTTCGACATCGCCGGCACCGCCAGTTCGATCGCCGCTGCGAAGGTGTGCGCTTCACCGCGATCGACGATGAGCTCGTATTTTGCGGCCCGCTCGTCGATCGCGGCCCACAGTCGTTGTACTGCACCGGGCGTCGCCAACGGGCCGGTTCCGGTCGCGAGCTGCGTGGAGAGAAGTTCGTACGTCAGCTCGACGATCAGCTTCTTCGAGACGGACTTCTCGAAGTTGGGTCGAACGTTTGAGTGCCGCCTGTGGCCTCGCAGTTCGATGGCCACAGCTTCAACGACGACCGGCTGCACGCCGTAGCGCGCCTTCAGCGTCTTGAGGGGTTCGAGGAATTCGGCGCTCAGCAGTTGGATCGTCGAGTCCGCGTCGCAGACCAGGAAGGCCGGATTGGTCACGCGGCCCCCTGCTCGCGATCAATCGTCGACGTTGGGCGCGCCGAACCTCTGCACGTAGGTATGTCGGTCGATCATCAGAAGCTCGGCGCCCTTCGTCCACGAGATCGCGTCTGCGCTCACGGCCTCGATCACGGCCTTCACGTAGCCGACGGGGAGGCGTAGCGGCAGCGATGGCAGCGTTGTAGTCCGCTTTTCCAGCCAGTCGCGTTGCTCCGGGTGCTTCTGGAAGTACTCGAACGCGTTGAGCGCGTGCTCAGTGGCCTGCGGGAGTTCGGCCGCGGCGTCGAGGCGGCGACATCGAGCGGCGTCGTCTGAATCGAGAAGCCCGGCATCGACCGCGGCGCGCACGACCATCCGTTGCTCGGCATGCGTCTCCGCAATGAGCTGAGCCATCGCTGGCGCCTGAAGGCTCGTCCAGTCCACGCCCCGGCGAATGCCGGCCGCTTTGATCACCTCGCGCGGTACGAGCATTTCCTGCGCGAACGCCTCGGCGCGCTGCTCGCTCAGGTCGCTGCTGTCCGCGTCGTCGTCGCGAGCGCATTCGTCCTTGAAGTCGACGGACGCGCCAGCGCTCAGCGCGTCGAAGATCACGTGGGCAAGCTCGTGGAACAAAACGGAGTTGCGGCGGAACCACGTGCTCGAGTGCGTGTTCGCAAAGATGCAGGGGCGAAACGCGGCGCCCGGCCGGCCCACGTAAAAGCTGCATCCTTCGAGTCCTGATGAACGCAACGGCGTCTCGACGACCAGAACGCCCATCGTGCGGAAATGGCCGCGCAGGATGCTGCCGACGCCAGTCGCGCCATGTCCAAGGCCACGCTCGGCTCGGAGCAGTCGGGCAGCTTGGCGTCCCTGCTCGCGCGGCGGAGCCTGCTGGTCCGTCTGCTCCCGAATCGTTTGAAACACCGACGACCAGACTCGCGACGGCGTTGCGCACGCCTGTTCTAGCTGATCAACGTAGAACGCGAGCTGACGAACCAGGGCGACGTACTCGCGATCCGTTCCGGTCAGCCGCGCGTCGCGGAGCTTGAACCAGATCGCCGGGGTCTGGTCGCCGAGCGCAGCCCTGCCGCCTGAGGATGGCTGCAGCACCTCCGGTGCAACCCCCAACATCGTCGCGAGCATGCGAGCGTACGTCTGCGGGATCAGCTGTTCGCCGCGAGCCCACCTACCGAACGTGTGGCGATCCACACCGATCAGGTCGGCGCACTTTTCCTTCGAAATCTGCGCCGAATCGAGAACGGACCCAAGCATGAGACTCCAACCCGTTCATTGGGCTGCAAGTGGTGTGCCAGAAATGCGGCCGAGTATTCTGATTGCCGTGACGGCGTCTGTCAATTCTGAGTCGACCGCAGCCGCCGGCAGGTTGCGTGGAAGGAGAAGATGCCTCGGGGCGCTGCCGGATGCACCCGTCAGACCGAAGTCTTCTGGGTCGAGGCTTTCCTCGAACGGGAGCCGCACCGATGGCGACTTTCCGGGCGAACCGATCGAGTTGTTCCGCGCGGTCCTCGTCAGCGGCCTTCAAGACGCGTTGCGAGCGCGATAGCTCATCCGGCTCTCGCTGCCCCAGGAAGCTCCCGGTCTTCCGGTGACGCCACGCCTTGGCCATCGGTCGCCTGGTTGTCGTCGTGCGCGCCGTGCGTCGCGAGCGCCTCTTCGCAGTGGTCGTCCCTGCCGATCGACGTGCCATTTTCGACCTCCGTCTCTTCGCTCGCACCACGCAGAAGACACACTGGCAACCCCGGGAACGGCTTGCCAAACGCGGGCCCAAGGTTCCGCGCGACGTCGATGTATCTCTGCGTCGTCCCGAAGTCCGTGTGCCCCGCGCGCCATTGGATGCGTAACGGATCGTCGCCGCGCACCGCCATCCACGTGAGGCACGTGTCGCGCAGCCGATGAAACGTGATCGGCGATCGAACCGGATCGTTGGCCGGCACGAACAGCGCCTCGCGGGTGATCCCCGCCGCGCGTAGATCGGCGCGCAGCCACTTCGCGCGATCCGCGCCGAGCGCTTGCTCGAACAGGCGACCGTCTGGTCGCTGCTCCACGAGCAGACGAACGAGCGGCATCAGCTCGGGCTCGAGGTCGAACGATCGCGCGCGGCGCATCTTCGGCATGCGGTTGCCATGGGTTGCACGATCGCGTTGCTGCGCGATCGACAGGCGCTCATGCTCGAGGTCGATCGATGTCGCGGTCACCGCGGCGAGCTCGTTCGCTCGGACCGCGGTGTAGATCGCGAACGCGTACGCCCATCGCCGATCGAGCGGCACGCCCTCGCATGACAGCAGCGCGAGCACCTCGCTCGGGAAGAGGATCGGCTTCTCCTTGTCGACGCCGCGGTCGGGCCCCTGCATGTTCGTCGTGGGGTCGTCGTCGCGCACGCGAAGGACGCGGACCTTCGAGCTGGATGCTTGCCGGAACGCGGACGTGACCTCGCCCCATATATTTCTCGCCGTGCGCCACGCGAGGCTGCCGCCGCGCACGGCATCGTCGAGCGCCTCCACAATCGGCTCGAGGTCGTCGCGCGAGACCGACTTCATGGGGAGCTCGGAGAGGAACGGCTCGATCCAGTTGCGGTAACGACCGCGCGCGTCGTCGACGGTGGTCTGCCCTTTCTCATCGCGGTGGCGAAGGTGGCGCTCCCACCATGCCGAGCACGTTTCTCCCTCCACGTTCTCTCCGACGAGATCGTCCGCGGTGTATCGCTTCTCGTGCACGCGCGCCACCATCTCGCGA
>JBKJQC010000772.1:0-2722 GCA_046593995.1 Polyangiales bacterium | reverse complement strand
TTGCCGAACTGCGGTGAGAGGCGGCCGCCGAACTCCTGCACGAGGAAGCGCGCGACGCGCGTCCCGGTGTCGACGGTGGTCAGGATGAACAGCGCCTCGAACATGATCGCGAAGTGGTACCAGTACGAGATCAAGTGCTTGAAGCCGGGGATCCCCGCGAAGATCCCGCTGATGCCGACGGCGAGCGACACCGCACCGCCGGGGCGTCCGACCAGCCGCTCGCCGATCTGCTCCGCGAGCTCGGGGAGGTGATCCATCGAGAGGCCGAGCGTGGCGAACTTGTCGGGGGGAGTGTTGATCGCGAAGTAGTCCCCCTTGCTCAAAGACGATGCGGCGATGAGCGCGACGATGCCGACGATGCCCTCGCAGAGCATCGCCCCGTAGCCGATCGGCCGCGCGTGCGACTCCTTCTCGATCATCTTCGGCGTGGTACCGGAGCCAATCAGCCCGTGGAACCCGCTGATGGCCCCGCACGCGATGGTGATGAACACGAAGGGGAAGAGCTTCCCGGGGATCACCGGGCCGCCGCCGTGCGCGTACTCGGTGATCGCCGGCATCTTCAGCTCGGGGTTCACGTAGAGGATGCCGACGATCAAGAGGATGATCGTGCCGATCTTCATGTACGACGACAGGTAGTCGCGCGGGCAGAGCAGCATCCACACCGGGAGCACGCTCGCGAAGAAGCCGTAGGCGGCGATCCACAGCGTGAGCGCATGCTCGCTGAGGAGGAAGTGGCGGCCGAACGCGCTCGCCGCGACGTCCTTGCCGAAGACGACCGCAAGCAAGAGCAGCGAGACGCCGATCAGCGACGCCTCCGCGATCTTCCCCGGGCGCAGGCGGTACATGTAGAGGCCCATGAAGAGCGCGATGGGCACCGTGACGCTGATGGTGAACGTGCCCCAGGCGCTCTCGGCGAGCGCGGTGACGACGACCTTGGCCATCGCGGCGATCGCGATGACGACGATGAAGAGGATGGCGAACCCGGCGATCAGGCCCGAGGTCGGGCTGATCTCGTGGCGGACGATCTCGGCGAGGCTCTTCCCGTCGCGACGCATCGACGCGGTGAGGACCACGAAGTCGTGGACGGCGCCCCCGAGCACCACCCCGACGAGGATCCACAGGTACCCCGGCAGGAACCCGAACTGCGCGGCGAGCACCGGACCTACGAGCGGTCCCGCGCCGGTGATCGCTGCGAAGTGATGGCCGAAGAGGACGTACTTGTTGGTCGGGACGTAGTTCTGCCCGTCCTCGAACCGGTGCGCCGGCGTCACGCGCGCGTCGTCGAGCGCGAGGACCTTCGCCGCGATGAACGCGCTGTAATACCGGTAGCCGATCGCGACGACGCAGATCGCCGCGACCATGAGCGGGAGCGCACGCATGACGGAGTGTTATCCCC
Organism: Polyangiales bacterium; assembly: GCA_046593995.1. Classification (GTDB taxonomy): domain Bacteria; phylum Myxococcota_A; class Polyangia; order Polyangiales; family JADJMO01; genus JALHOE01. The sequence goes on along the minus strand of JBKJQC010000772.1, from coordinate 1,326 downwards.
GCGCGCGCGGTCCGGCAATTTTCGGTCTCGGGGCCGAGGGCAGGGCTGCGGCGGACTCCTACTCGGTGGCGACTCCGCCGCCGCCGCGCACCAAACTAGCTTGGCGTCGCTTTGCTCGTCGCAAACGAGTGTGCAACCATCGTGCACATGGGAAGGGCCAAACGTGTCGGCAGGACCAAGACGTTCGGCATCTCTGTCGATGCCGAGGTCGAGGGTTTCCTTCGCGAACAAGCTGAGCGGCGTTTCGGTGGAAACGTCTCGCAGCTGGTCACGGCGTTGGCGCGCGAGGAGCAGAGTCGTCAGGCGGCCGCGTGGCTCTTGTCGCGATCGAAGACGTATCGCCGCATGACCGAGGAGGAGGCTCGGGCGTTCATCGCAGGGCTCAGCGGGCCGAGGAAGCCCAAGCGCAAGACGGCCGCATGAAATCAAAGCGCCGCTCCGACGTGGTCGCGACGCTTCATTTCGTCTTCGATACGGGCGCGCTCATTGCCGCAGAGCGAGACGACGCTTGGGTTCTCCGCTACTTCGAGCTGGCCGAGCGCGGGCTCGCACGAATCACGATCCCGCGCGTCGTGGTCCTCGAATGGTGGCGTGGAAGGACGAACGTACGGGAGAAGATCCTCGCTGCGGCGACGACCGTCGAAGCGCTCGCCGACGACATCGCAAAGGCGGCCGGAGTCGCGCAGGCGAAGGTCAAGGGCGCAACTCCCATCGACGCCGCCGTCATGGCCACGGCATCCTTGCGCGAGGGCATCGTCGTCACGCGCGACGTCGACGACTTCGCTGACCTCGGAGTGCACTTCAAGGGCGTTCGTGTTTTCGGCGCGCCGTGAGGACGCGATGAGCCACTGCGCTTACGGAGGTCGGGGCGCGTCACAGCTTGCGCCGCATGGCGCCACTCCGCGTGATGGCGTGCATGTCGCCAGCGTGCGCGCCCCAGAACGGCGATCCCTGCCACTCCCAACGTGAACAAGATTCTGCGCATGCGAGAGCTTCGCCCCGATCGCGCGCTGCCAATCACCGACCCGGTGTGCGTGCGTGCAGCGTCATCGGCAGCGTCCCGCCGTGCGGCCGGAGCGTGATCAGCGGCTCCGGCACCACGCGATGTCCGGGGATCGCGTCGAGCCGCACCCGGCGTGCGATCGTCGCGAGCAACAGCTGCGCCTCCATCATCGCGAATGCGTTGCCGATGCACATGCGCGGGCCGCCGCCGAACGGGAGGTACGCGAGCGGCGGTCGTCCGGCGCTCCGCTCCGGCGAGAAGCGCTCCGGCATGCGAAGTTCTGGGACGATCCGGAGGGCTTCGACCCGGAGCGCTTCTCGCCG